>NZ_JQJT01000040.1:0-48433 GCF_000745665.1 Burkholderia sp. WP42
CTAAGGCTACGCTGAACAAGCAGCTGAATTGGCGGCGTGTTGGCGATGTGGAGGTGTTCAGGTCGTGAAGCCGACCGTCACTCCTTTGCTTTTGGCCCTTGCGGGCATTGCACGCGGGCGTTTTGCCCGCCTTTCGCCCATTACGGGCGCAACTGCGCCATCAATCGCGTGCGCGACAGGTACACGTTGGCGAGCGCCAAAGCGACGAAGGCCCGGTTCGCATTCTTCGCCAACCCGCGGTAGCGCACCTTCGTGAAGCCCCACAGTCGTTTGACCACCGCGAACACATGCTCCACGCGTGCACGGATCCTCGACTTGTGGCGGTTCTTGCCGCGCTGCACCTCATCGACTTCACCCGCGCGACGGGTGCGCTGATTCGTGAAGTCGCGCGCCTTCGGCGCTTTGCTGTGGATCAGCGCTTTCTGGCTGGCGTATGCGCTGTCACCGTAGACCCGCCGCTCCTGTCCGTGCAGCAATTGTGGCAGCGGATGCTTGTCATGCACGTTGGCCGGCGTGAGCACTGCGCTGTGCGCCAGGCCGCTCTGGCTGTCCACGCCGATATGCAGCTTCGCGCCAAAGTACCATTGCTTGCCTTTGCGCGTCTGATGCATCTCGGGGTCGCGCGACTTCTGCTCATTCTTCGTCGAACTCGGCGCACCGATGATCGTGGCGTCCACGATCGTGCCGCTCTTGAGTTTCATGCCGCTCGCCTGCAGCACCCGGCCGACTTCGGCAAACAGCTTCTCGCCCAGTTTGTGGGTTTCGAGAAGACGACGAAATTTGAGCAGCGTGGTGGCATCTGGTGCCGCCTCGCAGCCCAGATCAATTCTCGCAAAGCGACGCAGGCTGGCACTATCGTAAAGCGCCTCTTCACACGCGAAATCGGCCAGGTTGAACCAGTGCTGGATGAAATGGATTCGCAGCATGCGCTCCAGACCAATCGGCGGGCGGCCATTGCCGCGCTTCGGGTAATGCGGCTCGACCACCGCGCACAACTCAGTCCACGGCAGAATTGCATTCATCGTATCGAGAAACTCATCGCGCCGTGTTCGCTTGCGGTGTGTCTCGAAACCCGCACCTTCATCAGCTGCCATCGCCAACGTCTGCTGCTTCATCCTGTTCTGCCTTCCTTATCCACCCCGATCTATAACGCTCGGAGCAGTTCTGCGGTGGACTTGATCAGCTTTGCCCTAATCTTCAGACCAGTGAGTATGTGCCGAACGTTGCAGTCGCATTTGTTGCGACGTCAAACAGCTTGTGGGAGAAACACCATGAGTCGCCTGGAAGAAGTGCGCGAGGAACTTGAACAACTCGGGAAGGAAATCGAACTGGACGCGCACGCGTGCCAGGGGCCGGCAATCGTCAAAGGCGCATCAAATCCTTGCAAAAACGTCTGCCTGCAACTTTTCCTGCCGCCAGATTTGTACCCGTGCCTTCATGTTGAACTTAAAATCAGCATAACTAAATGTATGAATGACAAATAGACGATTTCAAGGCTCAGCAAACCAGCAACTTTACGCACGCAGCATCGCGCATCCTTTCCAGTAGCGTGATGGCTTCATCCGTACGAGAGACTGGGATCAACAGGTGGTCGTGATAGTAGGCCGCGACAGCGTTACACGGAATCTTCGCATCAGCCAGGACTGTTGCGATCGTCGCGATGAAACCGACGGCTTCTAGGCTCGGAGGAACGTCCAGTGTGACCAGTCTCGATTCAGATAAAAAAGGTAATGCCAGCCGTTCAGCCGTCTGATTCTGGAGGACGACCGTCAATCCTTCGCTTTCGCGAAACGTGAAAAACACCTCGTCCTGCTCTAACCCGCTCAGCAGCACAAAGTCATGGAAACAGCAGTAGACGTAGATCGCGGCCTGCATGACAGGCCGAATCGCCTCACAGAGCTTCGTCAGGTCGCGCTCTCCAGTCATCGAATCCTCCGCTGCTCTCACGTCAGGTTATGCATAAAAAATCAACGTGCGGCAATGGTCAGAAAAATTAAACGGCATGCAATTTTTCTGCTTGCTGGATCAACGTAAGCCCGGTTTCCTAAGATGAGTTGACCGTCGGCACAATACGGAATCCCATTCCCGGAAACACACAGCCCGGCGTACACAGTGGACAGGTCCCCAGGATTGCGAGGCACGCCATGAGTACCAGCACCGTTACCGCCGATCAGAACGTGATTCGTGTCGCGCTTCGCGAACACGGAGTGGATCTTGCCGACCTCGCCGCGCCCGACGTGCTCCATCCGTTGCTCGATATCACATTCGACTGGCTCAGCATCGGGGTAGCCCTCTTCGCGTTGCACCGGATCGGGTGGTGGTTAAGTCCCGCGGTAATCGCATGGATCGGCAACCGGCAACGCGCCCTCGGAAATCTGCTGCACGACGCCGGCCACCGCAATCTGGCCCGGACTCACCGCGTAAACGATACGATCGCCTGCCTGCTTCTTGCGCCGCCGCTACTGAATAGCCTCGCGGTCTACCGCGAGTTACACGCGCGGCACCACGCGTGGCTCGGAAACCCCTCCGCCGACCCCGACCATATCCCGAATGTCTCAGGGCCCACTCACTCATGGTGGATGTCCTACGGTAAGGTTCTGCTAACCCGCCAGGCTCTGCTCGGCTCCATGCTCGGGCACCTTCACGTGTCCCGCACGACCCGCCTCCAGAAACTAGGCATCCTCGGCTGGTGGACTTGCGTGCTGGCGACAGTCTGGACGTGCACCGGCTTTGAGGCTGCGCTAGCATATGTCCTGGTGTGGATGGTCGCCAGAATCACGGCTTTCCACGCCATCACGACATTCCGCGAGATGTGCGACCATTTTGGGTTGCTTCCTGATGGTATCTTCAGCTTTACACGCGACATCTCTACGCGCGGGATCTGGCGATGGATCATCCATCCGCGCAACAATGGGTATCACCTGACGCATCATCTAATGCCGTCGATCCCATACCATCGCCTCGCAAGAGTGCATCACATGCTGGAATGCATCCCCGTCTTCGCCTCAAAAGCGCGGGTGTGTCATGCCTACTTCCACGGTCCCGTATCCGTGGTAAGAGATTGGGGGAGCTTCACACCTGGAGATCATAGTGACATCTCACAGGCTTGACGCGCTCCAGGTCGGTGCGCTGCTGGTGTCCGCCAGCTATGGCATTGCATTTCTGTTCGGCTCTGGCGAAATGGCGATGCGCTGGGGCATGGCGGGTAGCCTCTACGCCGTAGTGACCGCTCTCGGCATGGTCGTGCTCGCCGCATGCGCCCGTCGGTTATGGGCTGCTGCTGAACTCATCTGGGAAGTCTTCGGCCGCGCATACGGCGACGTCATCAGGAAGGGCGTCGCCCTGCTCTCCCTGACCTGGATGGCTGGCGTTCTGGCTGCACAGATTCATGGCGGCTTCGTCATCCTGATGATCGCCGGGGTTCCGAGGGCATGTGCCCCCGTCCTGATGGCGGGGGCATTGCTGGCCGCCTCGTCAATTGATCTCGGCGTTGCCGCGGGTTTCTTCGCCTGCTGTCTTCTCGCGAGCAATATTGTTCTATTTCACATCGTTGTACAGGCAGGAGGAATATCCCTGTACCTCCACGCCGCCCCGGAATTTATCCGGGATGCACACAGCCTGCCACACGCGGATCTGCTGGTTACCACCGTTGCAGTTGGCTTCCTGGTCATCACCGGCGCGGACTACCAGCAGTTCATCATCGCCGCGCGCCGCCCTGTCGACGCCGTCGCCGGCTGCCTGATCGCAGGGCTCTTTCTTCTTCTGACGGGATTCCTCCCAGCGGCTGCCGTGGTTGCCGCACACCGATCCGGCCAGCTGACCGGCATTCCGGACGCTGCGGAAGTCATCCCCCTGTTGTTGCTGCACACAGCCAATGGCATTGGCCGCACCGCAGCACTCGTGTCGCTCGGCTTTCTCCTCGCGGCAGCGCTCGGCGCGGGTGCAGCCATTACGCGCGCAATGGCCGGTGCACTTGCGGCTACCCTGTCCGGAGCCGCTCGACATCGGCTCGCATGCCGGTGTCTGATTGTCGTGGCCGGCAGTGTGATCGCTATCGATGGTCAAACCATCATATCAACCATCGTCTCGCTGAATATCGTGTATGTCTCGGCTATCGGACTGGCATTTCTCCTGTATCAGTCAGGTCGGCCAGTCAGCACCCGATGCATGGCGTGGATGCTTTCATCGGGTGCTGCATTTTCGCTCGGCGCATCTGTAATGAACTGGGCTGGAATCGGCGACACGCCGTCCTGGTGTGCCCTGCCGGCTGGACTCGTCGCCTCGAGCGTTGCCGGCATCTGGCGATCGGCGGTGAGTACGCGCCGCGCGACCGGTTAGCCGCACTTGGCATGCCCAGATACGCTCTCATCGGAACAGTAGCCCTGCACAAGACAGTGTCGGGCGTGCGCCATCACGAGCTGGCTGATTTTTGCCGCCGGCGGGGGTTCAGATTCCCAGTGATGCCAGTACAGATCCACCACGAGACTTTGTTCGGGGGCGAGATCAACCAGTTGACCTGAAGCGATCAAGGGGTCTGCCTGCATCGCAGGGACAAGTCCATAGCCCAGCCCGTTCAGTATCCCGTTCAACAGTGCACCGGGGGACGGGAAGTAGTGCTTCACGTATTTGCCAACCGCCACCCCGAAGAATGATTTGAGAAAGCTGTCGTGGAGGGCGTCCTTGCGGTTAAATAGGATGGCGGTGACTTTCAGTGCGTCTGCGAGCATAAAGCCGTTCGCAAAATGGCGTCCGGCAAATTCGGGGGGCGCCACGCACCGGTAACGCATCCCGCCGACGAACTCCGCGACGAATCCGGGCAGAGGCTGACGCTGCGTGGAAATACAACCCTTCACGTCACCACGCGCAAGAGACGTCAGCGTATGGTCCTGGTCGTCAACGATAATCTCCAGCGACACGTGCTGCCTCGCCAGTTGCCATGCAACCGGCTCGAACCAGGTAGCAAGTGAATCCGCATTCACCGCAATGGCGAAATCCATAGGTGGAAACCTATCGGGCTTGATGCGCTGGAGTGCGTCATACTCAAGCAGGCGCACTGCCATGATATATCGCAGGATTGCGTCTCCGGCCTGTGTGGGAACAATTGTCGGTTCCCGCATGAGTAGCATCGCTCCGACGGATTCTTCCAGCGCCTTGATCCGCTGCGAAACCGCCCCAGGTGAAATATTTAACGCAGCAGCGGCCCGGCGGAAGTGCTTGTGCTGCACAACCGTGGCAAATGTCTCCAGTTGTTGACGGTCTAGCAAGGCGCCCTCCCGATCGATGTTAACCATAACGGTCGATTCAGCGGCAGCAGGCCTCCAGTGTCACGCCCAAGCGTCAAATTCCCGGCATCACCGGAAGCGGCAGCAAAATACAACGCGGGGCAGAGGACTCGAAAGATTCCTTGCTACCGATTTCTCCGTCGACTCCTTGATCTCGCGGCGGGCTTTGCATTATGCCGAGCCAGCGTTCTCATTTCGCTAGCCAACCACGGCCCTATTCAAACGCCCTGAATCAACCGCTATTCGATCGGCTCGCACGGCAACCCAACGTAGTTCTCCGCGATCGTCTTCAGCGCTGCCTCCGAACTCGTGAAGTAATCGCATTCGGTCTGCTGCATCCGCCTGCTGAACGGATCGGCGTCGGGGAATTCGTGCAGTAGCGACGTCATGAACCACGAGAAGCGCTCTGCCTTCCATACGCGGCGAAGCGCGACCGACGAGTACCGGTCGAGCAGATCAGTGCGGCCTTCGCGATACACCCTGACCAGAATCCGGTACAACGTGCTAACGTCGCTCGCTGCCAGATTCAGCCCCTTCGCACCGGTCGGCGGCACGATGTGTGCAGCGTCCCCGACCAGGAACAGCTTGCCGTACTGCATTGGCTCGACGACGAAGCTACGCAGCGGCGCAATGCTCTTTTCGAGCGATGGCCCGGTCTTCACGCGCCCCGCGACCTCATGCGGCAGACGCGCCTTCAGTTCGGCCCAGAAACGCTCGTCGGACCAGTCTTCAACCTTCTCCGTGAGCGGCACCTGCAGGTAATAGCGGCTGCGCGTCTCCGAACGCTGACTGCACAGCACGAAACCGCGCTCGTGATGCGCGTAGATCAGTTCGTGGTTGACGGGTGGCGTATCGGACAGCAGACCAAGCCAGCCGAACGGATAGACGCGTTCGTAAGTCCTGAGCACCTCCGCGGGAATCGTCTGCCGGGACACGCCGTGAAAGCCGTCGCAGCCAGCGATGTAATCGCATTCGAGGGTCACAGTCTCGCCGTCCTGCTCGAACGTCACGTACGGCGCCTCACCCTGCACGTCATTCAACTTCACGTTCGCCGCGCCATAAATACTGGTCGCACCACTCGCCGCGCGCGCCTCCATCAGATCGCGCGTGACTTCGGTCTGACCATAAACGAGTACCGTGCTGCCTCCCGTCAACCGCTTCAGGTCGACCCGCTCCCGCCGCCCGTCAAACACGAGCTCGATACCCTCATGGACGAGCCCTTCGCGGTCCATCCGCTCGCTCACGCCCGCCTCGCGCATCAGGTCGACCATTCCCTGCTCCAGCACGCCAGCGCGAATGCGGCCGAGCACATAGTCGGGGGTCTGCCGCTCCAGAATCACGTTGTCGATGCCGGCCTTATGCAACAACTGGCCAAGCAACAGACCGGACGGACCGGCCCCAATTATCGCGACGCAAGTCCTGTTTACTGCATTCATTCGTCTACTCCTCGCAAGTTTCCGTTCTTTCGTCCCCGTCCCAAAGCTGGGCTGGCGAAACGATTCGTGTACTTGCATTTTTCTTCATTCACGCGACCAGCAGAAGGTAATTATCTGCATTAAACTTGGACTTTTTAAAAGTAGACTTACTGTCTGTATTTTTCGATGCTCCATCCCAAACAGGGTGTTCCAGTTTTCAAGCTGTACGGCGAAAACTATGCATGGCATACACCCGATCTACTGCATTGCGAGTCGATCCCCGAACGAAGCCGGTTGCATGGATGGGAAATCCGCCAGCACCGGCATGCAGATCTCGGCCAACTGCTGTATGTGCAGGGCGGGCGCGCAATGCTCGACGTCGAGGGCCACCACACGCGCATCGACAGGCCGTCGATTCTCGTCATTCCGCCAATGTGCGTGCACGGCTTTACATTCAGCAGGAACATCGCCGGCTATGTGATCACGCTTGCGGCACCGCTACTCGAGTGGCTCAACGACAATCTCACGGGCGTGCGTCCAGCGCTGCTCAACGTCGGCTGCTATCCGGTTGGTGCGGACAAGCCCTATGTCGATCTACTGTGTACGACACTCAACGGCGAATATGCGTCGCAGGCACCGAACCGCGACTTTCTGCTACGGTCGCTGGCCGGCGCGCTCGCGGTGTGGATCGGCCGGCAACAGATCGAGCAGCATGCCGCTGCCGCACGTCCCGGGCGGGCCGAGGGTTATCTCGCCGCATTCAACCGGCTCGTCGAGCAACACTACCGCGAACAATGGCCGGTCAACCGCTACGCGAGCCGGCTCGGCATCACGGCCGTATATCTGAACGGGATCTGCCGTCGGCTGACCCGTCACAGCGCGCTCGAAACCGTACACCAGCGGCTGCTGCTCGAGGCGAAACGCAATCTCGTCTACACGTCGCTGACGATCGCGCAGATCGCCGACGTGCTCGGCTTTTCCGAAGCCGCTTATTTCTCGCGATTCTTCAAACGTCTGACCGGTGCGTCGCCGCGCGAATTCCGCAGTGAGATAGAGCGCGCCGGCAGACAGCTGAAATGAAGTTCGTCTTGAGGCACACCTTGATCTATGGATGGTGCGTAAGGCACTGCGCAACGCGTGAAATACGTGGACATGGAAACCACGAGGCCAGCCAGACGCGAGTTACGACGGCCGTAATAACTGCGTTTGTGGTCCCGACATTTCACCGCAAATACAACGCGAGCTGCAAATCGCACGACGTGCAGGAAGTCGGTCGCTATGTCAAACGGCTTGCCAAAGCTGGTTCCGAGCCTTCTGCGGGCACTCCTTCGAAAAGGCGCTAGCGGAAACCATGAATGGCTTTTGCAAACCAGCGGCTACCCGTGCACGCACACCCCTGACGAAGCGTGCAGATCTTTGGGCCGGCCTCCCCGGAACGGGACAGCTGGCTCAACCGTCGGCGTTAG
Source organism: Burkholderia sp. WP42 (assembly GCF_000745665.1). NCBI lineage: Bacteria > Pseudomonadati > Pseudomonadota > Betaproteobacteria > Burkholderiales > Burkholderiaceae > Burkholderia > Burkholderia sp. WP42. The sequence goes on from NZ_JQJT01000040.1 coordinate 8,164, forward strand.
ACCTGTGCGCCATTTTGCGGGTGCCCCCCCGGAGCCGCGCTGCCCGGTCGGTCAGACGCTGGCGACAGGATCTGTCGCCAGCCGAAACACACGCATCGCCTTTTCGAGTTCCTCCGTTTGATGCTGCATGCTGGTCGATGCCGCGGCGGCCTGCTCCACAAGCGCCGCATTTTGCTGCGTCATTTCATCCATGTGTCCAACGGCGCGATTCACTTCCTCGATACCGGTGCTCTGCTCCGCGCTCGCCCGGCTGATCTCCGCCATCAGTCCCGTCACGCCTTGCACCGAGTTCACGATCTGCGCCATGTTCTTGCCGACCTGGTCGATCAGTTGCCCGCCCAGGTCCACCTGGCCGACCGACTCCAGAATCAGCGCCTTGATTTCGCGGGCGGCGTCCGCGCTGCGCTGCGCGAGCGTCCTGACCTCGGCAGCGACGACCGAGAAGCCACGGCCTTCCGCCCCGGCACGCGCCGCCTCGACGGCGGCATTGAGCGCGAGGATGTTGGTCTGAAATGAGATCCCCTCGATAACGCCAATGATCTCCGATACCTTGCGCGAGGTGGTCCGGATCTTCGTCATGGTCTCTTCGGCCTCGGCCATCAGCTGGGAGCCGGCGTTCGCGAGATCGGACGTCGAACCCGCAAACTCGTGCGACTGCTGGGCATTGCCAGCGTTGTTGTGCACCGTTGCGGTCAATTGCTCCATTGCAGCGGCTGTCTGCTCAAGCGAACCGGCCTGCGCTTCCGTGCGGGAAGAGAGATCCGCGTTCCCCGCGGCAATTTCGCGTGCCGCCATGCCAAGACTGTCCGTCGTGCGCCGGACGTTGCCGATCAGTCCGGCCATGCCGACGTTGACGCCGTTCAGGGCGTCAAGGATCGCGCCGATCTCGTCGCCCCGCTTCACTGGCATCTGGGCCGACAGATCGCCTGCCGCAAGCCGCCGCGCAGCCGCGACGGCTTCGAGCAGTGCACCGGAGGCCTGACGCCTGATCGACGCATAGACGAGCAGTCCTACCAGTACGGCAACGACCAGGTTCGGCCATTCATTCGCGAAAGAGAATGGCTGAGCCGCGAAGCCGGCCAGTTGCCGAAGACCATCGAATCCGGCGAGCAGCACGGCGGTTCCGCCTGTCGCCAGCAGGCCCAATTTCCCCGCGAGCGAGAGCGTCCTGAGATTGCTGATGTCTACGCCGACGGAGAAAATGCCGATTACGTTGCGACGCGCATCGGTAATCGGCTGGTAATCCACAATGAACTTCTTTCCGGACAGTACCGTATAGCCGTAATAACCCTCGCCGTCCCGGGTGGACCTGTACGCCGGATGCGAGCGGTCCATCACGACACCGACCGCGCGTACGCCCTGCGCATCCACCACATTGGTCGCGACGCGGACGAAATCGTCGCCCGCGAGCACGAAGATCGACGAAATCCCGCCCGTGTCCCGTCCCCACTGATCGAGAATCGAGTGATCCAGGTTCACCTGAGCCGACCCGCTCAGCAAAGCCGGCGTTTGCCTCCCGGCGACTGTCACCAGCCGCGACGCATCGAGAGAGAAGCCGGCCGGGTAGCGGCCTTCCAGCGTCTTATACAGACGGCGGACCTGACTGCTGAGTGGACGAAACCTGATCATGTCTGGAATCACTCTGGAAATGGACTAACGCGATGGCCATCTGGCTGCGGTACCGGCACGCGATATCTACTTCAAGATAACGGCACGCGGCCGCCAATTTATAGTGTCGACGCTCTCCGTGGATCCCCCGATTGCCTCGCACAGCCCACGCCACCTCAGGCGCAATGTGCTCCAGGTTCGCTCGCCGGTCGCAGTGCAACGGCGGCACGCGAGACTCGTTCGTGATGCAACAGTCTGCGCAGCGTCGGGCCCGGTGCCGCTGTCCGTACATCGCACGTTGACGTATCGTCTCATGACCTCGACATATTAAAAATGCAGGCTTACATGGGCAAGTTCGACGGCTCTTATCATCGCCAAACCATACTTTATAGAACTCGCTCTGCAAACCTCCCCATCGCTAAATAAATCGCCACCGTGCGGGTATCGAATTCCGCTCTGGAAACATCCGAGATGACCTCATCAATCACATGGGAATCACCGGCGGTCCCTACAGCAAAACATGTCGAATGGGCATTGATCGAATCGACTCGTCGTGCCCACTTCAACGATTTCATCCGCAATCTACCCCTGAAACAGTTGAGCAGAGGAAATCATGTCACGGGGTGAGAGCATCAACCAGGTCGCTGACATCTTGAACCTCGTCGAGACCCGCGCATAATTCGACGATTTTTCTCAACTTGGCTTCCGGTAGCGCAACAGCAGCATACGGTACGCATTTCCAGAACTTCCGGGCCAGATCGTCCCAGGTCATCGGATTTTTCGTGTGTCCTTTGACATACGGGGTGGTGTGCCGGAAGACTCTCCCGTCCCGCAGGCAGATCTCTACAGGGAACCCCTCGAACTGATCCGTGATCGCGGGACCGGACGTCACCCTGATCTTTTGCATAAGCTCCTGCTTGTCCGCTCTGAGAATTTCTCTCTCTGAAAAGTCCCCGAGAAATACGTCTCCGGTGATCGCTGCAGTGGCGATGGTATAAGGTGCGCTGAACAAGGCCTCGCCTGCGGTCTTCGGGGTCCATTTCGCATCGACTGGCTCGATGGTCATCCTTGCACCTTCGCTGCCGACGCAGCAAATACTGCTGATATCTCTATGGTCAAGTCTATTCTGGACCATCAGTTCGATCGTGCTCGCAATAAATGAATGAGTATATTTGCATGCCGAATACGGCTTCATGGAAAGCCCTTCGGCATAGTGCCAACGTGTCCCGAGATCGTCAGTCAGGACATTGACGTCAAAATCGTCCCATTCAAGATGCCGGTAGACACCCCCGGGGACGCCCATAAAAATTCCCTTGGGGCCTGTCACTCCGCGGCGGGATAGCAACGTGGCCTTAATCGCGGTCTCGCCAGCGAAGGAGTGCTGGACCCGCACCATTTGCGTGCCTTCTGCATATTTCTGCATCTCCGACATGCCATGCACCGAGTAGGCAATTCCCAGGGCATTCCAGGTTTTTTCGACGCTCAGGCCAAGTAATCTGGACACTGATGCCGTGGCACATAGAGGACCGTTATACTCGCCCGGGATCCCCACGGAAGCATGGGAACAGCCATTCATTGCCGCGTTTACGCGCACGCTCATTTCACTCGCCGTAATGTACGCCGCGAGAAAGTCCTTGCCCGTGATCGGCTTGTCAGAAAGTCCGAGGGCAGCGAACATGGCCGGCACGTTCCATTCCGTAACATGCCCACCGGTTTCGTGAACGTCTCCCATGTCGATGGCCCGCGCCATGACGCCGTTGGCGAATGCTGCCAATGTCGCCGGCACCTTATTTCCGTACACCAGAATCGTGCTTTGCGCCGCCCCGCCCCACTCGGTAACCTGCTCGACGATCTGCGGACTAACTTCCCAACTGGATCCTGCGATTATGACGGAAAGGGTATCGAAGATCGCCTTCTTCGCCAATTCGATCACCGCAGGGGGAATGTCATCATAGGTGGTGTGAATGACCATCTTCGCCAGCTTTCCGGCAGGGTCCTGCTCAGGCGTAGTCGGCTTAAGCGATTTCATTGTCATTCCCCTTACATTCGTCTTGAAGCGATTGAGCGAGTCGGCGAGCGTCCGCAGGTCACGCTAAAGACCTGCGCCTCCCCCCAAAGGCCGTGCGCGTCCAGTACCTCATCGAGAGCATGGCCTCCCGCTCACCGGTAGTACAGCGCATGTCCGACGCTTGCCTTTTGTGCCACTCGACACATAAGCCGGAAAAGTCGGCATATATGAGGCATCACAGGTTTGCGAAGGCTACAGGCTGTAAGCGCACAGCATCCCCATCGTGCGGGACACTTGTCAACGCCTCACCTGATACAACTGTCCGTAGCGCCTCTTTCGGGTGTTGCAGCTGGATTTGTGGCGACCACAATTTATGCTCGAACTACGACGTAACCCACTCCGGGACGCATTCAAAGAGGTCGCCCACGAGGCCATAATCGGCGACGCTGAAGATCGGCGCTTCTTCGTCCTTGTTGATCGCGACGATCACCTTCGAATCCTTCATGCCGGCCAAGTGCTGGATCGCACCCGAGATGCCGACCGCGATGTACAGCTGCGGCGCGACGATCTTGCCCGTCTGGCCGACCTGATAGTCGTTCGGGACATAGCCTGCGTCCACTGCTGCACGCGAGGCGCCCAGTGCAGCGTTGAGCTTGTCGGCGAGCGGCTCAAGGACCTTCGTGTAGTTTTCGCCGCTGCCTAGGCCCCGGCCACCCGAGACGATGATCGATGCGCTCGTCAGTTCCGGGCGGTCCAGCTTCGTCACTTCACGGCTCACGAACTGTGACTTGCCGGCGTCCGCCGCCGCGTCGATCTTCTCGACCGCTGCGCTGCCGCCAACGGCCGCCACCGGATCGAAACCCGTCGCACGCACCGTGATGACCTTGATCGGGTCTTGCGACTGAACCGTCGCAATCGCGTTGCCCGCGTAGATCGGGCGCTCAAACGTGTCGGGCGAATCGACTGCGGTGATGTCGCTGATCTGCGCGACATCGAGTTTTGCTGCGATGCGGGGCGCGACGTTTTTGCCCGCGGCCGTCGTCGAGGCGAGGATGTGCGTGTAGTTTTTCGCCGCATCTTGCACAAGCGCGATGACCGTCGCTTCGACGTTTTCAGCGAGACCCGCTTCGAGTTGCGGCGCGTCGGCCAGCAGAACCTTCGAAACGCCTGCGATCTTCGCGGCTGCGTCCGCTGCACCCTGGGCGTTGTAGCCCGCGATCAGCACATGCACGTCGCCACCGATCTTCTGTGCGGCAGCCACGGTGTTCAGCGTTGCGGCCTTCACGGACGCGTTGTCGTGTTCGGCAATTACCAGAATCGTCATTTCCTTGCGCCCCCTTTACAGCACCTTGGCTTCGGTCTTCAGCTTCCCGACCAGCGTCTTCACGTCCGGCACCTTCACACCGGCGCTGCGCTTCGGCGGCTCGACGACCTTCAGTGTCTTCAGGTGCGGCGTGACGTCCACGCCGAGCTCTTCCGGCTTGACGGTCTCCAGCGGCTTCTTCTTCGCCTTCATGATGTTCGGCAGCGTAACGTAGCGCGGTTCGTTCAGACGCAGGTCCGTCGTGACCACAGCGGGCAGCTTCAGCGACAGCGTTTCCGCACCGCCATCGACTTCACGCGACACGGTGGCCTTGCCGTCAGCGACGACAACCTTCGAAGCAAACGTGGCCTGCGGCAAGCCAGCCAGCGCCGCGAGCATCTGCCCGGTCTGGTTCGAATCGTCGTCGATGGCCTGCTTGCCGAGGATGACCAGCGAAGGCTGTTCCTTGTCGACCAGCGCCTTCAACAGCTTCGCGACGGCGAGCGGCTGCAGGTCTTCGTTCGACTCGATCAGGATCGCGCGATCCGCGCCGATGGCCAGCGCCGTACGCAGCGTTTCCTGCGCCTGCGCGACACCGGCGGACACCGCGATCACCTCAGTCGCGATGCCTGCTTCCTTCAGACGAACGGCTTCTTCCACCGCAATCTCGTCAAACGGATTCATTGACATTTTCACGTTCGAAATGTCGACGCCGGTACCATCCGACCTCACCTGCACCTTCACGTTTGCGTCGACCGCCCGTTTGATTGCCACCAGCACCTTCATTCGCCTCTCCATAACATTCAGACAACCGTCTTCAAACAAGGAACGCCATCCGTCGCAGCCGGGGACGAACGCTGCCCAAAGCCAGCGCCCGACCAACTGCGTTCCATTGAACCTCAGGGTGCGTTCTGCCCCGGCGCGCCCTGGACACCGGCCTTCTTCGCTGCGTCCTGCGCGTTGACCGGATAGTTCGGGTCGTTCTGACCCGGCCGGTAACCCGCTCCCTCGAGCTTTTTGATCTCCTCCGTGCGCTTCGCCCGCGCCGCCTTGCGTTCGGCCTTGCGCTCGGCGCGCCGCTGCGCCCGCGTCGGTGAAGCCGGCTTCGCCGCACTGACCCCGCTGGCGTCGCCCACACCCTGCGCCATCACGGCCTCACCCACTCCCAGCATCAGCAAAACAGCCAGTGTCCCAGCCGCCATCCTTCTTGCGGTCAGCATGTTCATTCGCGTCTTCCTTTGGGATTTGTGGTACGTCCGAGCACCCTGTTTTTTGTGCTCCAGCGAACGCATCCTGGAATTTGTTCCGAATACCGATATCGACACAGAACGTCGTGCGCTACGGCGGACCGAGCCAAGCCACGGCGTTCGCGGCCGGCATCGTGTCCATCGCTTCCTTGTTGCCGACGACGCCCTCGAAACTGCCGATCATAATCATCCACGAGAACCCTCAATCAGCAGCTTGGCGAGCCCGATGGGATCATCAATCATGACATCGTGTCCGGTCTTGATGTTGTCTACCCGCCACCCTGGTTCATCACGTAGTCGTTCGGCGACATCCGGAAAATGACTGCCAGGAAAATCCGTCGCCAAGATATATTGACGCGGCAAAGACGTCACTCTGTCTGTGTAATGAACCCGCTCTTCAAAGCAACGTAGTGGATGGGGAACACATAGACCATCAACCCAGCCGATATCATTCGTGTTGACGTTGAATACGGTCGCAGGAACCGGTGGAATGAGCCAGCCAAAGCCACGTTCCAACGTCAGGGCGCGTACCTCATCGACGCGTTCCACTGACAATGTATCGAATAGCGCTTGACCTGGTTGCGGTACAAACGCATCAATATACGAAAGCCTTCTAATTCTTCGACGCACTCTTTCCGCCACACCTGAAATCACCATTCCACCGTATGAATGGCCGCACAGCACAACGTCATGCAGATTCTCCCATTCGAGGAGATTCACGACATCGTCGATATGAGTCTGCAAGCCGATGCCGCGCGACACAAGATGCGAGCGCTCTCCAAGTCCAGACAAGGTTGGTGTATGGACGTGATACCCGAGTTCGCGAAGGTAGAGCGCTGTACGCCCGTAGCACCATCCACCATGCCATGCCCCATGCACGAGCACGAACGTTGGTTTTCTTTCTGTCCCGGAAAAACTATCCATAAATCGTTCTCCACATGCTACCTGTAGTCAGGCTTCCGATTTGGCACGCAGTGAGGCCCACTCAGGAACAACGTCAAAGAGGTCGCCGACAGGGCTACAATCGGCGACGCTAAAAATCGCGGCTTCCGGGTCGCTGTTGATCGCGACGATGAGTTGCGAGTCCTTCATCCGGCCAGATGCTGGATCGACTCCGAGATGCCCACCGCCATGTACAGCAGCGGTTCGAAGATCTTGCCGGCCTGGTCGCCCCGGTAGTCGTTCGGCACGAAGCCTGCATCGACGACCGCACCGAGTTTGTCGGCCATACTCCCTGCGATCATCCTGCTTATTTCCGTCTCCTCTCGGGATTCGCGATGTACCGGAGCGATATCGTTCTTCCGCCCCGGCGAACGCATCCTAGAACTCGTGCCGGATACCGACGTTCACACCCACCGTCGTGCCCTGCGGCGGACTCAGCGAAGCGGCCGCATTGGCCGCCAGCGTCGTGTCCATCGCCCCCTTGTTGTCGACAACACCAACCTGGGCGTACAGCGTCGTGCGTTTCGAGAGCAGGTATTGCGCCCCCGCCGCATAAAGCATTGACTTGTTGGCCGTCACGTTCCTGTCACGCGATGCATACACGGCAGCGTTCAGGATCACCACGCTGTTCACGTCCCACTCCGCACCGGCCGTATAGACATTCACGTTCGCCAGTCCCGCGTCCGACGACGGATTCCGGTACTTCGTGAACGCCAGCTTCATCGTCACCGGACCGAGCCGGTACCCCGCGCCAATGTTCTCACCCCGGAACGTCGTCAGGCCGCTCGTTGCATCCTTGGCCTCGAAATACGACGCGGTCGCGCTGACCGGACCGTTGTTGTAGTTCAGGGCCGCGCTGATGTGCCGTCCCGCAGCGAAGCTCCCTGCGACGTTGCCAAACGCATACTCGACCGAACCGCTCAGTCCCGCAATGGTCGGCGACGTATACACCAGCGCGTTACTGTCAAAGAGTCCGGTGATCACGAAGTTGTCGAGATACGGAATCAGCGCACTGGAAAAAAGCGGCAGGCCGCGCGGGTCAGACGAATACACCGAAAGAAAGAACGGTGAATACTGCAGACCCGCATTGAGCTGCCCGAACGGACCGCTCATGCCGACGTACGCATTCCGCCCGAACAGCCCGCCATTCGAGTTGCCGATGCTTCCGTTGGTCATCGACATGCCCCCCTCGAGCTTGAAATGCACCTTGTAGCCGGCCCCCAGGTCCTCCGTACCCATCATCCCCCAGAACGATGGCGACCAGCCACCGTCAAGGGCCGAAACAGTACCGCCACCGCCGTTCGGCGTGCGCGACTGCCACAACAGACCCGAGTCGACGGTGCCGTAAAGCGTGACGCTCGACTGCGCCTGTGCCATCGCACCCGTCAGGCATAACACGCTGCACACCGCTCCTTTGCAAGCTGCCTCTTTCCGAATCATTGCTGTCTCCAAACCTGATAGTTTTACGTCAGCACGCTCTTCAGGCCGGCCCGCAAACCCGTGTTCCGGTTCCTTCGGTACCGGCTTGTCGCGAACTGCACAAAAATGACTTCCTCCTGCGGCCCTGCACCCCACCCCATGACCAGCCCCTCCAAGCTGCATGGATAAACGTTATTTTGTATACCTAAATATCTCGCATGATAAATGCCAGAGAACCAGATCCTTCCCCGTTCTTCACGACCCCGCGATACCTGAACGCACCAGCTCCAGCATCTCCGCCTTGGCTGAGGTAGAACGTGGTCCAGCAGCATCGAAAAACGATGTGGCCTGCCCGAAGCCTGCACCAGCAGCCGGATCGTCAGTCCAGGCCGGCAGGTCCAGGCGCCCCTTCACGAATGCGATCGCGACGCTACGGCCATCCCGTCATCCGCGACGTCGTGTTCGACATATGCCGGCTCTCTGGCCATGACGATCAGTGCAAGCGCAGCAATCACCAACGGTACGGCAAGCAGACCAAAAATTGCTCCGAAATGCCACCCCAGCCCCATCAGGACAGCCCCACCGAATGCTCCACCGACGGCGCCCAGCCTTCCGACCGCGAGCAGCCAGGCAACCCCCGTCGCGCGACTGGTGGTCGGATAGAATTCCGCCGCGATCGGCGCCATCGAGGCAGCTGCACCGGACATCGCCACACCCGCGACGAAGATCAGCACCCCAAGCCACTCGGGATGCCCGAGGTTCAGACCCACTACGATAACGAGTGCCGCCGTGAGGACATAGAACAACGCCACCACGCTGACAGCCTTGAAGCGGTCCATCATCCAGCCGGCCACAAGAATACCGAGGCACCCGCCTACGTGAAACAACGAAGTCGTAACGACCGATGCGCGAAGCGTGAAGCCAGAGGCCTTAAAAAGCGTGGGCAGCCAGTTTGTCAGCAGATAGAACACGGCCAGACACATGAAGTAGCTCAACCACAGCATGAAAGTTCCGAGCCTGTAACGCTGCGACAGGAGCTGAGAAACCGGACCTCGCTTATCCGCACCCGCACCGGCCGGTTCTTCGGAGACGAAGACGCATCCGTCCAGCGGCGTGCCCGGAGCGAGTCGCCGTAGAAGCTGCTCCACCTTGACTGAGGACCGATGCCGGACAATCAGGAGCTTCACGGATTCGGGCAACAACAGGATGAGTGCAACCGTCAGCAGAAGAGGAGCAATGCCCCCCGCCAACAACACGCTCGGCCACCCGAATCGCGGGATCAGCAGCGCTGCGACAACTCCCCCCATCGCCAGACCAGCAGCAAAGCCCATGAACATCGCGTTGACAACGAAACCCCTGATACGGCGCGGCGCATACTCCGACATCAAGGTGACGGCATTGGGTACGGCTGCGCCCAGCCCAAGGCCCGTCAGCAACCGGAAGACCGTGAGCGCCTCCATCGAAGTCGCGCGCGCTGCTGCAACACTCCATACGCCGAAGAAAAACACCGAACCGATAAGCACCGCCTTACGGCCGATCCGGTCGGCAATCGGACCTGCCATAAGCGCACCAACGCCAAGTCCAACCAGAGCTGCGCTCAGCACCGGGCCCAACGTATCTCGCGAAATTTTCCAGTCCTGCACCAGCGATGGTGCAATGAAACCCATCGCCCCCGTGTCGAACCCATCCAGCGCGACGACCAGGAAACACAGCACAAGGATGGTCCAGTGAAAGCCTGAGAAGCGTTGACTGTCAATGAGGTCCTGGACATTGACCGTGCGCGAGTCGGTGGTGGCCTGTTTCATTGCGCGCCTCCTCTCGCAACCGGAGAATTTCCGGCTCTACGTGTGAGTGCGACGTCCAACATCCTGCTTCGATTTGACCGTTCCATTTCCGAAATGCCTCCGTGATATTGTAATGTAGTACTTAATATAAATTCGACGACTCCTGCTTCTGGAGATACCGATGCCACGCGCACGGCGATGGAGAGGGTAGCCGACCGCCACCCTCCCCACTTTCTCTTACGACGCCACCTTCAGACTCGGTCTTGCCTGCGTGGATCTGGTCTGTTCCGCGATGTGTCGTCCAGTGATAAAACCGAAGGTCATGATCGGTCCGAGCGTAATCCCTGCGCCCGGATAGTTTCCGCCCATCACGCTTGCCCGGTCGTTCCCGACCGCAAACAACCCCGGAATCGGCTCGCTGTCTTTCAACACCTGGCCGACCACGTTAGTGGCAATGCCGTCGAACGTTCCAAGATCTCCCATGACGATCTTCAATGCGTAATAGGGTCCGGGACCCACAGGCGCGACGCACGGGTTCGGCTGATGACCGGGGTCCCCCAGGTACCGGTTGAACGACGTGGAGCCGCGTTGGAATTCGATATCGATACCGCGTACGGCATGTTCATCGTAGCGATGTACCGTCTCCTCCAGCCCCAGCGGATCGATACCCGCGCGCTCAGCGAGTTCCTGAAGCGTGCGGCCCTTTACCAGGTAGCCGTTGCGTACCAGGGGACCGAGCGGCACAGGCGCAGGTTTTGCAAAGCCAAGCCCGTATTTGCGGATCGTTCGATGGTTGCAGATCAGCCACATAGCGGTTTCACGCTCGCCTTCGCAAGCCGCAATCATTGCGACGCCCACGTCGTGGTACGAATTGGACTCGTTTGTGAAGCGGCGACCGTTGCGCGTGACGCCGATTATTCCCGGCTTGTACCGGTCAACAAGGTGAGGAAACACGCCAAACGTTCCATTGCCCAGCGGAACGCGCGACACAGGCATCCATGCAGCCGCTTGTGGATAGCGGATCTCCACATGTGCACCGACCTGTTCGGCCATCCTTGCACCGTCACCCGTGTTACCCGTGGGTACCGGCGATACGTGTTCGCCGCCTCGACGTACATGGGGGTAGGCGTTGCCGATACGCGCGAGGTCGTGAGAAAAACCACCGCATGCGAGCACGACGGCGTGCTGTGCGCTAATGTTAAAGACGCCGTCCTTGCCCTGCACAACAGCGCCGCATACGCGTCCTCCCTTGAGGGTCAACTCACGCGCTGCTGTTTCCGTCAGGATCGGAATGCCCAGATCGAGGGCGGACTTCGCAAGACGTGCCGCGAGTGCATTTCCACTCGTGATCTGCACTCCGCGACGGTAGAGCGCGAGATCCTTCAGGTGAGTCGCGAGACGCTTAGCCACATAGATCGCGGAAGTCAGCGATCTGGTCGCGTTGAAGAAGTGCTTGAGATCGGCGTTGGACGAATTGAACATCATGCCGATGAACGTAATCGTCTTCAGCGGCGGCCTCAGCCGCGCGATATCGGCGCCAAGCTTGCGCGCGTCATAGGGAGCAGCTACGACCGAGCGGCCGATGTCGACACCGCCCGCCACATCGGGGTGGTAGTCCGGATACAAGGTCGGCAGAAACCTGACCTCGGTTTCACGTTCAAAGAAATCGAGCATCTCGGGACCGGTTTCCAGAAACGCCTCGACGGCAGCGTCGTCGAAGAAGGCGCCCGCCTCGTTGCGCAGGTACCGACGGGCGGCTTCACGCGTATCGGCAACGCCGTTTGCCGTAGCATGACGATTGCCGGGAATCCACAGAACGCCGCCCGAATAGGCTGTCGTGCCGCCAAAGAAAGCTTCCTTCTCGATCACGATCACATTGAGCCCCTGCTTGCGCGCAGTGATGGCCGCGGAGAGGCCACCTGCACCCGATCCGATCACGAGTAGATCGCACGTGAGATCAGCAGAGCGCGTTGCGGTAGTCATGACTTGCATCCTTTTCTTGAAGAGAGCACACGAGCAGATCGTGGATACCCGAGGCAAAAATTGTTGCTGTCGTGCCATACAGCGACGGTCACTGCCTGTGCACCCCGCCACTGCATTCCCACATAACAACCGACGGTATCTTTGTAGTGCGCCAGGGCGCCGCCCACCGCGTCATTTCGAGTCAGACACCGGCCCCCGCCGGCACCTGTCATTTACGCTGTCTTGATCCAGACCGCCTTGGTCTGCAGGAATTCGTCCATGTGCTCCTCGCCGGATTCGCGCCCGTAGCCACTCATCTTGTAGCCGCCAAACGGTACCGCCGGGTCCATCGCCTGATAGCAGTTCACCCAGACAGAGCCTGCGCGCAAACCTTTGGAGATACGCTGGACATTGTTGACGTCGCGCGTCCACAGACCGCTTCCGAGCCCGAACTCGGTTGCGTTGGCACGGCGGATCACCTCGTCGACATCGCTGAACGGCAGCGCCGAAATCACCGGACCAAAGATCTCCTCCCTTGCGATGGCCATCGTGTCCTGCACATCGGCAAAGACCGTAGGTTCCACGAAGTAACCTTCGGCCAGCGCTCCTTCGCGGATACGCGCACCCCCAGCCGCCGCGCGTGCTCCCTGAGCGACGCCCTTTTCCAGATAACCTGTCACACGTTCGAGCTGCGCGGCCGACACGAGCGGCCCGAGCTGTGTCGCGGGGTCCAGAGGATCGCCGACGCGCAGCTTGCGGGCAAAATCAGAGACCCGCTCGACGAACTCCTCATAAATCCGCTCTTCGACGAACAGCCGCGTACCGGCACTGCAGATCTGCCCCGAGTTCGCGAAGACCGCCATTGCTGCACCCGGCACCGCAGCATCCAGATCAGCGTCCGCGAAAACGATGTTGGGCGACTTGCCGCCGAGCTCCACCGACACACGCTTCACGTTGCCAGCCGAAGCCCGGATGATGTGCTGCCCGACTTCGGTAGAACCCGTAAACGCGACCTTGTCGACGCCCGGGTGCGCTGCCAGCGCCGCGCCAGCTGGGCCAAAGCCCGGCACCACGTTGACGACACCCGGGGGGATGCCCGCCTCCAGACAAAGTTCGGCCAGCCGCAGCGGCGACAGCGGCGCCTGCTCGGCAGGCTTGAGCACTACCGTGCACCCCGCCGCCAGCGCCGGCGCGATTTTCCAGATAGCCAGTCCGAGCGGCCCATTCCAGGGGTTGATGGCGGCGACTACGCCCACCGCTTCCTTCACCGTGTAGGAGAAGATCTCTCCCGGTTGCGAGTTCTCGATGGTCTTGCCGTGTGTGGATGTCGCGAGGCCGGCGTAATAGCGCAGCAGTGCCACAGCACGACGGCGCTTGCCCGCCGTACCCGCGATGGGGCCGCCCATATCGAGCGTGTCAAGCATGGAGAGCTCATCGAAATGGGCATCGACGAGATCCGCCAGACGCAGGAGGACGGCCTGGCGGTCAAACGGCTTGAATCTGCTCCAGGCCCCTTCGAAGGCGCGGCGAGCCGCGGCTACGGCCAGGTCGATGTCGGCTTCAGCCGCCTCGGCCACTTCGGCAAGCACCTTACCCGTGCTCGGGTTGATCGTCTCAAAGGTGCGGCCCGACTGCGCAGGCACCTGCTGACCGTCGATCAGCAGAAGCTTGGGTTTTCCGTCGAGGAACGCTGGCAAGCCAGCGGGTTCGTTTAAACTTCCCATGCTTTGGATCCTCTCTGATATGTGCGGAGATGTGCGGAATCAGCGTGCCGTATAGCCGCCGTCAACGGGCAACGCAGCCCCGGTAACATACGACGCGTCGTCGGATGCGAGCCACAGGGCCGCCTGTGCAATCTCTGCCGGCTGGGCTACGCGACCCAGAGGAATCGCCGCAAGGGTGCGAGCCTGAGCTGCAGCGGCCTCCTCGGCACTTGCATTGGGGTCGTAAAATTTTGCCAGCATGGGTGTCTCAACCTGACCGGGGCACACGACATTGAAGCGGATCTTTTCCGGTGCGTAGCGCAGCGCAAAGGACTTCGCCATCCCCACGACCGCGAACTTCGCGGCGGAATACACCGGACTGACGGACGCGCCGACCAGGCCCGCCACCGAAGCGGTGAATACTACCGAGCCGCCACCGGCACGACGCAGATGAGGAATCGCAGCACCTGTTGCTAGCAGGGCACTGCGCACGTTCAGGTCCATGGACTTCGCATACTCCTCAAGATCCAGGTTCTCCACATCACGAAGACCGGGCATGCCAGCGTGATTCCACAGTACATCCAGGCCACCCAGGCGCTCCACAGCCTCATCAATGAAACCGCGGCATGCGTTCGCGTCCAGCAGGTTCGCAACCAGTGCCGTACATTTGCCACCGCTTGCCGTAATGCCAGCCGCAACGTCACGGACACGCTCGGCATCGATGTCGACCGCCACCACCGTAGCGCCCTCCCGGGCGAAAAGTTCGCAGCCGGCGCGGCCCATGCCCGACGCTGCGGCAGTGATGACAACGCGTTTGTCCTTGAGTCTCATGAATCGTCTCCTTTATTTTTTCGAAAAAACCGGATTAATTTCATCCCCTGTGGACAAGCACGTCCTTCAGGAAATTTGCAATGTCTTCCATCGCCTGACCGGAATGCGGCAGCAGCCCCCGGTCCATGGTGAAGAATCCATGAATGCCGCCTTCAAACCGGCGCACCCGCACGGTCACGCCTTCCGATTGAAGTCGCGCCGCATACGCCTCTCCTTCGTCGCAAAGCAGATCGCATTCAGCCGTCAACACAAGCGCCGGCGGCAAACCATCTACACGCGGCCCATGCAGCGGTGCGAAACGCGGATCCGCGCGCTGATCGCGGTCTGGAACATATTGATCAAAGAACCAGGCAATCTCGTCGCGCGTCAGAAACGGCGATTCGAACTGTCGCATGTAGTCCGAGTCGATGTTTCCATCGGTACTCGGATAGATCAGGATCTGTGCGGCCAGTCCATGTGTGCCTTCCTCGCATAGAATGCGGGCAACGACGGCGCTGAGGTTTCCCCCGGCGCTGTCGCCTGCCACCACCACGGGAACAGCAGCGTGCGCGATTGACTCAACCCCGGCAAGCGCCCAGTGCGTCGCGGCCACCGCGTCATCGACTGCGGCGGGAAAGCGATGCTCCGGAGCAAGCCGATAATCGACCGAGACGACTGCGCATTGGCTCGCCAATGCCAGCCTGCGCAGCGCAGCATCCCAGCCGTCGAGCGAACCAATTGTCCAGCCACCTCCGTGGAAGTACACGATCAGCGCCCTGGGAAGACCCGCCGGGCGATAAATCCGTGCAGCAACCCCTCCTTCAGGCACTGGAATCATGCAATCCTCGACGCTCTCCACCGCCGGCCCCGGCGGCAACTTCGCAAGCATCGATTCGTGGTAGCTGCGCATCTCCGCAGCCGTGACACTACCAATCTGAGGCATTCCCGCAGCCTTAGCCGCTTCTATCAGCGCCCTGTAGCCCTCGTCCAGCTTCCTGGGTTGTGCTTGAGACGTCATGCTATTGACCTTGCATATCAGTGGTTAAGTAAGTCTACTTACTAAGTATATTTACTTAAATGAAACGCTGCAGAAACCCGTGTTTACCCCGCCGAACATCAACCCGTCGGGCGGCTCCCCGCACGCCTGCGTTCGCGCCCATGTCCCAAAACACGGGCGTAGACGCTCCCACTGGCTCAGTGACCCGCAGCACGCAAGAGACGCATATCGCAGCCGGCGTATCGGTCCGACCGGCTGCGTGCAAGTCCTGAAACGAGAAATGAGGTCACACGACTCGCGGTCAAAGCCCCATGCGTTTTGCGAGCACGTTGCGCTGGATTTCGTTACTGCCCCCGCCGATCGGGCCGACACGCGAATCGCGGAAGAACATCTGCATGTCGTACTCCATCGAATAGCCAGCGCCACCGAGAATCTGCAGCCCTTCGTCCGCACAGCGGAAGTTGTTTTCCGTGCAGACAATCTTGGCAATCGACGTCTCATTGATCGCGGGATTGCCCCCATCCAGCAGTTCCGCCACCCGGTAGACCGACTGCCGGGATGTCTCGGCCATGATCGCCATGTTGACCAGCTTGTGCTGGATCACCTGGAAGCTGGAGATGGGCTGGTCAAACTGGATGCGCTGCTTCGCATAGTCGCTTGCGTATTCGGTAATCCGGAAACAGTGTCCCGCCGAGATTGCCGCGAGCGCCATCCGTTCGAGGCCCAGACACTTCATGATGTTCTTCCACGCCTGGCCCTCACCGCCGAACAGGTTCGAGGCGGGAACGCGCACGTTGTCGAAGAAGACCTCGTTCGCGTGCGTCGTGCGGCGACCGAGCATGTTCAGCGGCCGGATCGTCACACCAGGCGCCTTTGCATCCACGAGGATCGTGCTGATCCCCTGGTGGCGAGGTGCGTCGCGATCGGTCTTGGCAATCACGACGATGTAGTCCGCGACGTGCGCGCAGGTGATCCAGACCTTGCTGCCGTTGAGAACATACTCATCGCCGTCGCGAATCGCGGTCGTCCGGATACCCGCCACATCGGAGCCGGTACCCGGCTCCGACATCGCGAGCGACAGCTTCGCCTTGCCCGAAATGATCTTCGGTATGATTTCCTGCTTCAGTGCATCGGAGCCAAACTTGGCCACGTGCATGCCAGCGTAGACCGCAGTCGTCGTAATCCCCTGAGCGATGCCCGTGTAGTAATAGCCGAGCGTTTCCAGGAGAACCGTGATGTCCTTGTAGGTGCCCCCACTGCCGCCCAGCTCTTCCGGATAGAAGAGTCCGAGGAAACCTGCTTCCGCAAGCGCTGCATGCGCTTCGTGAGGATATTCCTTCGCCTCGTCCATCTTGCGAACCCGTTCCCACGGAAGATGCCGCTCAAGCAACGTGAGGATGCTCTCACGCATCATGTGCTGTTCTTCCGAGAGACCAAATGTGTTCATCAGCGTCATTTCTGTTCCCCTGCAATTGCCGTAGCGTTCTGGCGGGCATTGAGCGCATCCCTGCCCGCGCGAGTCAGTACCATCGTGGTCATTACACCGGTCTGCACGATCTCGCCGCGCTGGTTAATGAGTTCCATCCGGCGCTTGAGGACACCGCGATCCGGCTTGGAAGTCGTGCGCGCGGAAACGATCGTCGCGCGCAGGTGGACGGTGTCGCCCAGGAAGATTGGCGCAAGAAAGCGCCATTCATCGACGCCGAGCGCGGCGATGGCCGTGCCGATCAATTGACCTAACTGCGCACTGAGCCCCGTGGAGACGGAAAGCCCCAGTGCGCCATGGGCGATACGCTGACCGAGTGCAGATTTCGCGCTGTATTCGGCATCCGTATGCATGGGGTTGACGTCACCCGAAAGCCACGAGAACGTCACCACGTCAGTCTCGGTGATCGTGCGTGCCGGGCTGATATCTACCTGCCCTTCTACAAACTCCTCGATAACCTTGCCACTCATTGAATGCACTCCTCTTGTGAGAGAACCAGCAATGCATCGACGGCCACCACACCGTCCTGTCCGACGATGACCGGGTTGACGTCTGCCTCGCTGAGCGCGTCGCCCATATCGGCAGCCAGCTCCGAAAAACGGCAGATTGCATCCACCGCGCTCTCGATGTCCCGTGGCGCCTGTCCGCGATAGCCCGTGAGCAGCCGGTAACCCTTAAGTAAACTGAGCATCTTCCTCGCCTTCTCCGGCGTGACCGGTGCCAGCGCGATCGATACGTCGCCGAGCAGTTCCACCAGCACCCCACCCAGCCCGACCACAACCAGCGTGCCGAACTGCGCGTCACGCTGGATGCCCAGCACCAGCTCGACTCCGGGCGGTGCCATTTCCTGAACGCTGACGCCGTCGAGCCGGGCCTGCGGCTTGTGCTTCGCGGCCGATGCCAGTACGGCGGCCGCTGCCTCGCGTACCGCATTCGCGTCGGTCAGGTTCAGCCGGATGCCGGAAACCTCGGTCTTATGAGGAATATCCGGCGAAGCAATCTTGACGACGAGCGGAAAACGCATGGCGCTCGCGGCCTGCGCGGCTTCGTCCGGCGTCGCTGCGACGGTCTCGCGCGGCACCCTTATCCCGTATGCCGCCAGCACACGTTTGGAATCCTGCTCACCGAGCACGTTGCCGCGCGCCTTTGCGGCGGCGAGGATCGCCCGCGCCGTTGCGGGCGCGTCAGATGCGGATCGCCGCAGCCACTTGTCGTGACGCAGTGCACGGCGTTCATGCCAGTCGCACCAGGCGCGAATCGTGGAGAAGCAACGGTCTGCCGAACGGAAAAGCACCACGTTCGGGTCCGCGTCGAGCACGGCACTGCCCGGTCCCTCCAGCCACTCGTTCATCCAGACGGCAGCGATCGCGCCCTTTCTGCGGGCAGCCACTTCACAGATGACGGGGGCTCGCGAACCCGTTGCCGCCTCATGCGCAAATACAAGCGGCACGACTACCGCGCTGAAACCCGGATCATCGACAAAAGCATTCAGGCAATGGGCGAAAGTCGACGAGGTTTTAAGGACCTCTGCCGTCAGATCCGCCGGATTTGCGATGGAACCGAAGTCGGGTACCACGGAGGCGAGTGCTTCGTGCGTCGCCGCGGCAAGTTCAGGAAGCTCAAGGCCATGCTGCTCAGCCTTGTCGGCATTGATCACGCCCGCGCCACCCGAGGTCGCCATGATGCCGACGCCGCGTCCTTTTTTTGGCGCATCGTTGCGCGCGAAGAAATTCGCCATTTCCAGCACCGCTTCGAGATCATCGGTCTGGATCGCGCCGACTTCCTCGAGCGCTGCACGGTACGCGGCGACGGAGCCGACGAGCGTGCCGGTATGAGAGAGTGCCGCCTTGCCGCTCGCTGCCGTGTTGCCCGCCTTGTAGACGACCAGTGGCTTGCCCGCAGCGTCGGCGAGGCGCGCGGCCTCGAGGAAGCGCGCTCCGCTCTTGACGCCTTCGAACAGGCAGATGATGGAGCCGACTTCAGGATCGTCAGCGAGAGTGGCGATGAAATCGGCCACGTCCACGTCGGACGAGTTGCCCGCGGCGAGGTAGTGGCTGATGCCGACACCACGGGTCATCGCCTGCAGCACCGTATAGCCGAGCGCACCACTCTGCGAAACCACCGCGACCCGGCCTGACCGGCCATTGATCATCTTGCCGCAATCGGGCATGAAGTTCATCGCGGCGCCGGTGCGGACGTTCGCGAGACCGACACAGTTCGGCCCCGCAATGCGGATTGCCCCGCGACGCGCGATCTCGACCAGCCGCTCCTGGGCGGCGATGCGCTCCGCGCGGCCGGTCTCCGAATAGCCCGACGCATAAACGATCGCGCCGCCTGCCCCAACCGCAATGGCCTCTTCGAGCGTTGGCTCCACCAGCGACTGCGCCACACACATCACGACGCAGTCCGGCGATTCGGGCAAATCAGCAAGACTCGGCACGCAGGCAAATCCCACTGTCTCGCGGTACTTGGGATTGACACCAAACACCTTGCCCTGAAAGCCCGCGAGATTGGCGAGCGTGCGTTGCCCAAATGAACCGGGGGTTTCCGATGCGCCGACCACTGCAATCGTTTTTGGATCAACCAGCCGGCGAAGATCGTTCATCCGGTATACGGCTCTTTCCTCGTGCATCCGTCCTTCTCCTCCTGACCTGCCCGGCTTCCGGTCGACATGACCTGTACCGCAGCAGAAACTAATGGACCGTCCATTAGAGGAATATTGCGCCGCAGCCGATCCGGTGTCTACCAGGCTATAACCCTAATGGACCGTCCATTGGACCTGCATTATCTTGAACGCTGCCCCGCGCTGGCGGGGTTCGTGCCGGGGCGAATCAGCCCGGCATTTCCCTGCAGAAAGGAGGCTGGAAGGTATGGGCAGGACAGTTACGATCGTCGGCACAGCAGCGCTGCCGGTCGGCAAGTGGCAATCACCATCTGACGCTCAGGAGCAGACGCTCGAGCATGAGATTCTGGCCAGACTGGTGCTCGATGCGGTTGAGGACGCAGGCGTTGAGAGAACGGACATCGGCACGCTGTCTCTCGCACAATGCAGGCCGTACACCTCTCAGAAGTACTTCGCCACTTTCATGGCGCATCATCTGCGCCTTCCCTGCGCTGGCAGCGTTGCCGAGATTCTCGGCAACGGCATGACGGCGGGCCTCGCATTCGAGCATGCGGCGAACGATATCCTGCTCGGCCGCTCGAAGGTGGCATTGGCGCTCGGCGTGAACTTCGAAACCGCGACATCCGCTGCGGATCACATGATGAGTTCCATGCGTGCAGTTGGGGACGTGGACTTTCAGGGACCTTTTGGCATCACGCCAATCGCGTGGTACGCGATGGACGCGGCGCGCTACATTCACGAGTACGGTTCGTCGCGCGAGGAACTGGCCAGTGTGGCGGTCAAGAACCGTGCGCATGCCGCGCTGAACCCGCTCGCGCAGTTCCGCAAGCCCATCACGCTCGACGATGTCCTCGCGCAACCGATGATTGTCGAACCACTGGGCCTCTACGAGGTACCGCCCCGCAGCGATGGCGCGGTGTGCCTGGTGCTCGCCGAAGAAGACGTTGCCCGCTCGCTCGGCCGCCCGTACGTACGGGTCCGTTCGCGCGGCTTCTTTCACGAAGGCGCGCATCAGATCAGCGAAGTCCCGAACGACATGACTGCGTTCGTCTCAGCCCAGGCCGCGGGGCGCGAGGCGTACGAGGCAGCAGGTATTGCTCCGGCCGACATCGATGTCGCCGAACTCTACGCCCCCTGCACGATCGTTGAAGTGCTGGTCAGCGAGGCACTCGGTCTCGTCCCGCGCGGCCTGGGCGCACGGTGCGCCGCGCAAGGTGAAACCCGCCTTGGTGGCCGCATCCCCATCTGCACGTCCGGCGGTCTGCAGTCACGCGGCCATCCTGCCTATGTCACGCCGTTCTACAGTTTTGTTGAAATCGCGGACCAGTTGCGCGGCCGGGCGGGCGAGCGTCAGGTCGCCAATGCTGAACTGGCGATGACGAGTGCCGAACTCGGCAACTACAACGCAGCCCTGGTGCACATCATGGAGGCCGTCCGCTAATGCTTGAAATCCTCACCGTCGATGGGCCGCGGGCCTATCCCCCGCGCGTGACAGCCTTTACCCGAACGTTCTGGGACGCACTGCGGGATGGACAGTTCCGCACGACCCGGTGCGACGCATGTCACGGATACACGTTTCCACCCAAACCGTTCTGCCCTCACTGCTGGTCGCGGAGCGTGAGCTGGGCCGATCTGTCGGGCCGCGGAAAACTCTACTCGGCAACGCGTGTTCACGCCGCGCCGGCCGCCTTTCGGGCGGACGCGCCTTATCGCGTCGGCATCGTCGATCTCGATGAAGGGCCCCGTATTGCGGTCAGGATCTGGGACACGGACGCCATCGCGCTCGATGCCCCGGTCCAGATCGTCGCGCTTCGGTATGAAGACGGCCCACTGTTCGCCGCACGGCATGCTGGCGTGCCGGAGTGAACCGCCATCTGCGGGACAGCCGTGATCAGGCGGTACAGCAGGACGGAGAGACATGACGCAACCGTGCACCTTCGTGCCATGTCTTCCACTTTCCCGATTGTCCCACCTGATAGCGAAGGGATAACGCCGCCCCCGATAACCGCCGGCTAACGCAAGTCAGCGCAGACTACAACACGCTTTCCGCACTACGAGGTACACCCATGCAATCGCC
The DNA here is from genome assembly GCF_000745665.1 of Burkholderia sp. WP42. Classification (NCBI taxonomy): domain Bacteria; kingdom Pseudomonadati; phylum Pseudomonadota; class Betaproteobacteria; order Burkholderiales; family Burkholderiaceae; genus Burkholderia; species Burkholderia sp. WP42. The sequence continues at coordinate 30,133 of NZ_JQJT01000040.1, forward strand.
GCCTGCACCGGCAGTCCCTGCTGCATCATCCCTTCTCGATTCGCTTGCGGACTTCACTACGTCGCTGGAACTCGACCGCATTCCCGAACAGGTGCGTCGACAGGCGGGACTATGCATCCTCGACACGATTGGATGTGCGCTGGCTGGTGCCGGGTCTGCCGAAGGCGTCACATTGCTCGAGGCTGAGCGTGCACTCGGCGGTGGTGACCCCGTCGCACGCGTCCTCGGGCATACGGAGACCCTGCCAGCGGAAGCCGCCGCACGGGTCCATGGATACTGGGGGGATATCTTTGAGCTCAACGACCTGATCGGCGGGCATGCGAGCATCGGTAACGTCGCCGCTGCCCTCGCACTGATCGAGTGCAGCAACGGCTCAGGCGCGTCACTGCTCAAAGCCGTCATCGCCGGCATAGAGGTCACGTCCCGTATCTATGCCAGCGTCTATCCGAAGCTCAAGCCGTATACCGACGTGGCGATGGTCACGCCAGGCCTCGTCTCGGCCTTCGGATCCGCAGCCGTGGCCGCATCGCTGCGCGGCATGTCGCGCGACCGGACGAGGGACGCCCTTGCCATCGCCGGCACGCTGACCACGTGGTGCCCGGCCGAGACAATTTTTGGCGACGGCGGGACCGTCAAGCCGATGCTGTTCGGCGCCTGGCCAGCCGCAGTCGGACTGCGCGCAGCAGGCTATGCGTCGCACGGCATGACCGGGCCCGGCAGGCTCCTGGAGAGCCGCATGGGTCTCTTTGCCACCTTGTGCCGCGAGTACGACCCAGACGTCATTACGGACGATTCGCGCTGGTTTCTTGCAGAACCTCGCAGAAAGCTCCATGCGTGCTGCGGGTATACGCACTCCGCGATTGATCTGGTGGTGTCGCTGCGCGATCAGTTGGGTGAGGACGTGCTGCTACGTGGCAAGCTGAAGATCGAGGTGCCGGCTTACATCATTCCGGCGGTATCCAAGAGCCATCTTCCGCATACGCCGAACGAGGCAAGATTCCACATGCAGTACTGTATCGCGCTCGCCGCCTGCGGTGCAGACGTGATCCTTCCCGGACACAGCGTCGACATCGAAGCGCATCTGCGCCGGCCCGAAATCCGTGACATGCTCGCGAGGATTGAAATCGTCACGGGTCCCGGACTGGATCATTATCACCAGTGCCGCGTTACCGTGCTCAAAGACGGCGTGGAGGTTCATCATGCCCATTGCGATGCGCCGCGAGGCTCACCGCGCAATCCGTTGAGCGACGCGGAGGTGATCGGAAAGTTCCAGCGACTCGTCAGCCACCGGATGACGCAGGACGACAGTGCCGCGTACGCGTCGCGATTCACCGGGCTTGAACACCAGCACGATTGCGACTGGATATTCGATGACCTGATCAGTGCGGAAGCGGTTGCCGGAAAAAGATAGGCCTGCTGGCACGGCACTGGTGGGTAGCGGCGCCAACTGCGGGCGGCCCCTACGCGCCTTCGACGGCGATAAAGTCCGCTACTGCAGCGCCGCTACGGGCGGCTCGCGCGTGCGCGTATTCCGGGGAATGGTAATAGCGCTGGGCCTGCTCGACTGAATCGAACTCGATAACCACGTTCCGCGCACGCCCCTCTCCTTCAAGCACAGAACATGGGCCGCCGCGCACCAGCACACGTCCACCGTACTGCCGGATGACCGGCGTGGCCATACTGGCGTATCGCGCATACGCCTCCTCGTCCGTCACGTCGACGCGCGCAATGATGTATCCCTTGGGCATAAGCAGTTCTTCCTTGAATCAGAGAGGCAATTTCATGCGGCATCCGCAGCCGCGCACGGTGATCATATCCGGAATGCCGACACCCCGCGGCGGGGTCTTCTTCTCCACGCAGTCACCGACCGGCGTACACGCGGCTGTACCGATATGTTCATGCCAAAAGCGAATGCTTTTGCGCGCGACAGTCGTCGGTAACCGGGACAGGCATCAGACTCCAGGCCATTATCTTTGGGGCTCGTGCCGTGTCGGCATCCATTGTCACGCCTGGGCAAGTGGACGAATATCCCGTCCGCCTCGCCCAGGCCCGGACTTAACCGTTGCTGGACTTTGGACCCACGCCCCACGCGTCAAATACCGCGGCGACTACCTCCGGCCCCATCGCAGCCGGGCGTGCACTGCCCGGCGTGCGACTGAAGCGCGGCGCCGGTGCAGGCTGCTTCACGCCGTCGAGATCGATAAAAACGCCGCGCCGGGCCACATGTTCATGGTTAGCCGCTTCCTGCAGCGCAAGCACCGGGCTCACGCAGGCATCCGACTCGTGGAACGTGTTCGCCCATTCGTCCCGCGTTCGCTTCCCGAAAGACTGTGCAAGCACATTGCGAATGGTGTTCCAGCCAGTACGATCTGTTCGCGGCGGAAGCGTGTCCGGCGCTATGTCCAGGCGGGCCAGCAACTCGCGCCAGAACGGCTCCTCAATCGCGCCTACCGCAACATACCTGCCGTCGGCGGTCTCATAGGTCGTGTACCATGGCGCGCCCCCATCGAGCGCGTTCTGGCCGCGCCCGTCCGTCCAGCGTCCCTTTGCGTAGAGGCTGCAGAAGAGCGACATCAGCGTGGCCGAGCCGTCCACCATGGCGGCATCAACGACCTGCCCCTTGCCGCTATTGCGCGCTTCGAGCACAGCACACAGCACGCCGAACGCGAGAAACATCGCCCCACCGCCATAGTCGCCGACAAGGTTCAGCGGAGGAACCGGTCCACCACCAGCGGGGCCGATTGCCGCCAGCGCGCCCGTCAGCGAAATGTAGTTGATGTCGTGGCCGGCGGTTGGCGCAAGCGGGCCGTCCTGCCCCCACCCCGTCATGCGACCGTAAACGAGGCGGGGATTAAGCGTGCGACAGACGTCGGGACCGATCCCGAGCCGTTCCATGACACCCGGCCGGTTGCCTTCCAGGACAATGTCTGCCGATGCCACCAGCTCCAGCGCGGTCGCCCGGTCACGCTCTTCCTTGAGGTTCAGCGGGACGATGCGTCGGCCACGCATGGTGACATCCCTGGGATCGAGTTGCACGCCAGGGCGGGCAAGATGTACCACGTCGGCACCCATATCGGCGAGCAGCATCGCGCAGAACGGTACGGGGCCGATGGCACCGAATTCCAGCACCTTCACGCCCGACAACGGACCTTCCTTCATTTAGTGAACTCCCTGGGGAAAAACAGTGCCGGCTAGCCGCGCCAGTCGACAACCTCATTGAGTGGCGCACGGGTAGTCCGGAAGCGGTTGGCCGGGTGGTCCTGATCTGCATACCCGAAAGAGATGCCACACACGATGACGCGGTCTTCCGGAATGTCGAAGTATGCCCGGAGGAACGGCGAATACGACGCCAGCGCCGCCTGCGCGATACTGGCAACGCCATGGGCTGCCGCTGCAAGCAGGAACGTGGTCACATAGGCACCACAGTCGATCGTCCCGTACTGACCCAGCGATACGTCGCTGGTCACGATCGCGACATGCGGCGCGCCGAAGAAACGGAAATTCTCGCGCGCCTGTTGGCTGGATGCCTCGCGGTCACCGCGCGCAATGCCTACCGCTTCGTACAGCTGGAAGCCGCAGGTACGCCTCCGGTCGAGGTAGACGCCACGGTACGCCTGCGGAAAAGGAATGTCGGGTTCCGGCTGCGAGGCGCGGATGTGCTCCAGCAGCTCACGACGAAAGCGCTCCGTGGCTTCGCCGCCCGTAATGATGAGCTTCCACGGTTGAGCGTTACACCAGGATGGCGCCAGCTGCGCGGTGCGCAAAATCCGCTGGATGACGTCCCTGTCTACCGACGTGGGCAAAAACGCGCGGCAGCTATGACGCGCGAGCAGGAACTGCTCAAAGCTCGCGCCCTCCCCGGCCTGCTCAACTGGTAACCCACTCATCCTGGCTGTCTCACTCCGAATACGCGTTGAGCAGGTTGACCAACCCGCTTTATCCCATGCTGTGTGTCAGTGCAACCCTCGAACTATGCCTGTTCCGCTGCAAACCGGCCTGATGCGAGCTTGCAATAAAGCTCATAATAAGCCAATGGACCGTCCATTACAAGCATGTGTCACGGCAGTCGCCCGCCGCCGGCCGGGAGGTTTTTGAGCGCGGCGCATGGGTTAATATGGCGGGTTCAATCGACTAACAGATGGATGGCATGAAAGCACCGCGAACCGCGCGACCGGAAACACCCGCAATAGACGAACCATCCGGACATGAGGCGCAATCCCCCAGGCGACGCAAGCCTCGCTCCGCCAGCGCTACACCCGCGGAGGGCGGCGAAGCATTCGGCCCGATCACGACGCGGCGGATATCGGAAGAGATCGGGGCACGAATTCGCCAGCAGATTGCAGCCGGTACGCTGCCACCGGGCACCCGCCTGCCGACCGAGCGCGAACTCGCCGAACAATTCGCAGTGAGCCGAATGGCCGTGCGCGAGGGCATGCGCAATCTCGAGGTTGCAGGGCTCATCATCCTAAAAAAAGGCAGACACGGCGGCGCCTTCGTCAACGAGTCGAGCGCCAAGCTGGTCACCCAGCAGATCCGGGACATGATCGACCTGGGCCGCGCCTCCCTTCCGATGCTGATGGAGGCACGCCTGAAAATCATGGACACGGTGATTCGTCTCGCCTGCGAGCGAGCTACGGCGGCGGATTTCGACGCACTGGAGTCCAATCTGGAAAAAACCGAGAAGTTGACCGAGGCCGGCCGTTTCGAAGAGAGGACTTTCACCGCGATCGAATTCAACAAGCTGCTCGCTGATGCCACGCGCAACTACATCCTGAGCGCGATCGTCGAGGGGCTCAGTGAAGTGCTCCGCCACTTCATCGTACTGGCCGGCCCGAGGCCGTACGATGCCGTGGTCAAAACCCGCCGGAAGCTGATCGATCAGATCCGTAACCGGGATGCGGATGGCGCGGCGGCCACGATGAGGGCATATCTCGAAGAAATACACCGATACCTCACCCGCCAGTCGCGCAGTGCGCTGCGCAAGGGCCATCCTGTCACGGGTGGCATTGACGCCTGACCTGACAGGTGGCATCCGGACGCAGGAAGGAACTTGCCCCCTTCCTCCGGTCCTGTCTATACGGCCGTCGCCGCTCGACGGTATCGCGTCATGCCGGACATCCGGCCAGACCTCGCGAACACTGGAATATTCTTCGTCAATCACGGCAATGCGCTTCTCGCCCGTCTGCCAACGAACGCGGCGCCCTGCAAGTCACCGGCACTTCATTCAACTGACGGTCCACGACGCCGGCCGCTTTTCGAGGAACGCAGCAAAACCCTCCTTCGCCTCGTCGGTGGCACGTACACGCGCGATGGTCTCCGCGGTAAGCTCCGATGTCTCCGCATTGATTGGCCGACCCGTCAGGCTATGAAACAGCGCCTTGATTTCCTGGAGCGCGACTGGGCCGTTGCCCAACAGGTCCCGAACAACGCGTTCAACACATGCATCCAGCTCCGACTCGGGCACGACGTGATGCACAAGACCGATCGCCTTTGCCTCCGGCGCACTCATCGGTACCTCGGTAAGCGCAAGCCGCTTTGCCTGACGCGTCCCGACGGCTTCGAGCAGATAGGGACCAATAACCGCCGGGAGAATCCCGAACCGTGATTCTGAGACCCCGAACGTCGCACGCTCACTCGCGATGACAACATCACACGCGCAGGCGAGTCCGACACCCAGACCGAACGCACCGCCTTGCACCCGTGCCAGGGTCGGCTTCGAGCTTCCGTGCAAGACTGCCATCATTGCCGCGAACCGTCGTGCATCTTCGAGATTCGCTTCAAAACTATTCGTACTTGCCCGCTTCATCCAGTTCATATCGGCCCCCGCACAGAACGCGGTGCCGGACGAAGCGACTACGATAAGCCGGACTTCGGCGCGCGACGAAAGCGAACGAATACAGTCAGCCAACTGGTCAATCATGGACTCATTGAATGCGTTGCGAACCTCAGGTCTGACGAGGTTCACCCATGCCACACCGCGCGTATCGACTACGCCGTGCACGAATTCCAACGAAATTTCATCCTTGCCTGACACGTCCTGACTCCATCAAAGAGAGGTCCTGTGCGTCTGCCTGTCGATACGAGACGTCTGATCGTCGTCCTTCGTACGTGCTCCGCACGCGTGGCGGAAGCACCCCGCGCCCGCCCTCCGAAAACTGCCTGACGCCCTGTCACTGGCAACGGCGCCCCAAGGCAAACCCTCCTTCCTGGAGATGGAGAAATTCGCGCAGAAGGGCCGAAATCGCCGGTCTAGGCCGTGCCCAGGTTGCGGGTGTTCATTCCGCTTTGTGCGTGTGCGCCTGCGTGCGGAAACAATGACGGCCCCCAGGCGAGGAGGCCTCCGTCAATGGTGATCGTCGTGCCGGTACAAAAACCCGACTCGTCACTGGCCAGGAACAGCGCCGCATTGGCGATGTCGAGCGGACGCCCAACATCGGGCCATGGCTGACGTCCTTTCATGAAGTCCAGCATCTGCGCGTCGCTGCTAGCCGGGATCAATGGCGTCAGAATACCACCGGGGGCGATGGTGTTGACGCGTATCCGCGCGCTCGCCAGTTCGACCGCCGCGCATCGCGTCAGATTGACGACACCGGCTTTCGCGGCCGAATAGGCTGCCGGTCCGCTCCCGCCGCCCAGACCGGCTGTCGACGCCGTATTGATGATCGAGCCGCCGCTACCCTGGCTGCGCAATGCCCGACCGCCGTGCTTGATGCCGAGAAACACCGAGCGCAGCAGCAGGCCCTGCGTGCGATCCCACTCTTCCACCGTGGTTTCCGTGACCGGTCCCATCGCACCGGCCACGCCCGCGTTGTTAAACATGCAGTCCAGACGACCGAAACTCTCGAACGCGAAAGCGATCGTCGCTTCAACGGCTGATTCGAGCGAAACATCGGCGCGTATGAACCTGATGGCCGTTGCATGCCCCTGCTGCGCTGCCAGCTCGAGTGTTTCCTCGGCCATCCCGGTATTCAGATCCGCAACGACAACCTTGGCCCCTTCTGCCAGAAACCGGAGTGCCGACGAGCGCCCCATACCGCTGGCACCACCAGTAATCACCGCGACCTTTCCCTGCAAACGTCCTGACATGAATTTTCTCCAGTTATACTAATTATTTGATCGGATTCCGATGCCGCTGCCCAACAGATCAGATATAGAAACAGGCGGCGCCGCACAGCCGCGAGGCATCCCGCAGGACCGTCCCCTGGTTACCCCATGGTTTCTATCGACCCAGCCCCGATGACCCACACACGTGGTCCAGACAACGCACCAGGATCAAACCGACAAAGCCTCCAGGCTGTGGCTTACCGCGTCGGCATCGCGCTTGCGGTACGCGATCAGGTCGCGAATCGTGACGATTGGCAGCCTGTGCAGTCGCGCGAACTGACAAAGCTGGTCGAACCTGGCCATGCTGCCGTCGTCGTTGACCACTTCAGCAAGCACGCCGCCCTCCCGCAAACCTGCGAGCCGGGTAAGGTCAACCGCGGCCTCCGTGTGGCCCGCGCGGCGCAGAACGCCTCCAGGCACGGCGCGAAGCGGAAAGATATGGCCAGGCCGGTTGAAATCCTCTGCGCGCACACGCGGATCGACCAGCGCGCGAACGGTAACAGCCCGGTCCGACGCAGATATGCCCGTGGTGGTTTCATGGCGGTAGTCGACCGTAATGGTGAAGGCCGTACGCATCGAGTCAGTGTTCTCGCGAACCATCAGCGGAAGCTTCAGTTCGTCCAGACGCTGTCCGGGCAGCGCAACGCATAACACGCCGCTCGTGTAGCGAACCATAAAGGCAATATCGGCCGTCGTCGCCTTCTCGGCGCTCATGATGAGATCGCCCTCATTCTCCCGGTCTTCATCGTCGACCACCACGACCATCGAGCCAGCCGCAATAGCCGTCAATGCATCCTCAATCCGATCTGTTGCCACGTTTCTTCTCACTCGTTATGCGCGCTGACGTCCATCCGGGCGCGCGTCAAGCCCGCGCTGTATTACCAGCGGTTCCGTACAGCACATGCGCCTGATCCGGGCGCCCGCGCCCTTGCTATGCCTTCGCTAACGTCCGTTCGCGCGCGCCGGTACATCCGTCTTTGCGATGTTGTCCTTCAGCCACTGCCGACTGCCTCGACAGACGGGCAAAATCGACGACCTGCCGACCCATCATTTCCAGCTGGCTCCCGACATCGGATAGCAGGCATCCTCCCTCGGCGTCAAACACAGGCTCGCGCGTGTTGATCGCCACGCCGATTGGCGTGGGCCAGCCCCGCAGCGCGTGGACTACCTGACGCAGTGCACCCAACGTTGCATTCGCGCCCTGCCAGCCACTACCGGTTGCGAGGCAACCGACTGCCCGACCGTCGAAATAAGGACGCGGATCCTTCGCCATGTCTTCCGTGTAGTCCAGCGCGTTCTTGACCAGGCCCGAGATGCCACCGTGATAGCCAGGTGACCCCAGAACAATGCCATCGGCTGCGCGCAGCGCCGCGAGCAGTGAAACGGCCTCCTCGGTACGCTCGGCCCGCTCCGGCGCGTAGAGCGGCAACTCAAGATCGGTGCCAGCGAACAGTTGTACGTCGGCTCCGTTCTCTCTGGCTGAACGCAGCACGAGCCGCAGCGCCTTTTCGGTGGACGATCCCTGGCGGATGGTCCCGCCAATGGCGACAATCCGGACCGGTGAATCGCGATCAATAGAATGTAATGTCATGTCGATACCTCTCGAACCAGAATGTGTGCCCGCGTGCGAGCCCGTCCGGGGCGGCACGGCAACGCCGCCCCCATCACGACTAGCGCGCGAGGAACGACTTGATGCTCTCGGCAACCCGCACCGGCTGATCAAAGTGCGGCGTGTGTCCCGCACCGGGCACATACTCGATACGCGAACCGGCAATCCGCTCCGCGAAGTCCCCGGCATAACACCGGTCCATCAGACCGTCGGACTCGCCCCAGACAATGAGCGTTTCTGCGCGCACGCGTCGGAGCCGCCGTGCCAGTCCACGTTCGGCAATGGGCCATGCGAAATGCGCCACGCTGGCCGATACCGTGAAGCGCCGGACCAGTTCGGCAATCCGCGCCTCGGGGTCCTCCGGCAGCGCAAGTCTGGCCTTGACCGGTTCACTGTCCGGGTCACCGATAAGAACCCGTGCCGCCTGATTGGCGTCAACGAGGTAAAAGTCGCCGACCGGTTTGTCATCGCGCCACAATCCCAGCGGATTGACGAGCACGAGTTTCCCGACACGCGAAGGATAGGCCGCGGCATATTCGGCAGCAACCATACCCCCGAAGGAGTGCCCGACAAGATCGAACTTGCCGATATCCAGACGATCGAAAAGGTCGTCGTAGTAGAGGACCAGTTCGTGGATGTTGTCGATATTGCGCAATTCCGCAGGATCGTCCGACCCGGCGGTGGCCGGCGCGTATACCGTTCTCGACTGCGCAAGACTATCGTGCATCGGGGACCATTCCTGGCCCTGCACGCCGTGCAGATATACGAGCGGCGCGCCGCTACCCTTGACGATTACCGGGTTCGGCCCCAGCGGAGCCGGCATCTCGATTCTTTTCGTTGCTGCGATCATGCTGCGACACCTCCTGTGAATTGATTGCGGGTAGCGCCCTGCGGCCACCAGTGGTCCTTGTACCCCTCCTTCTCCCACAGGCCTCGCAGTTGCGGCAGCACCTTCTCGGCGTACATGCGGATGTTGTACCGCGTCAGTTCCGTTTCCATCGACTGGATCTGCAGCAGCACCATCATGTGACCGACACGCAGGTTTCGCGCCGCCTCCTTGAGTTCCGCCGCCACGCGCTCGGGACTGCCACCAATCACCATCTTGTGCTTTTCGGTGAAGTCGGCCCAGGTAGCCTTCGCAGGGTCACCAAGCAACGCACCGTGACGAGCCACCTTTCTGACGTTGAATTCATAGCTCTCCTTGGTCATGAAACCCGGCGGGTTGGCCATGTGAGGAGGTACATGCAGTGCTTTTGAGTAGAAGTTCCGGATATGCGGCAGATAGAGCTTCTCTGCCTCGGCATCCGAATCGGCAACGACGACCACCTGAGCGAACCCTGCCCGGAACGGGTTGTCGTCCAGACCTGCTTTTTCGACCTGCTGCCAGTAGCCATCCATGAGCGTCTTGCCCGCCTTGTGGCCGCTGAAGCTGAGGTAGCTGTAGGTGTAGTTGTGGTCAGTCGCGTACTTCCACGTCTCGATCGAGCCACCGCCGGCCAGCCAGATCGGCGGATGCGGTTTCTGGATCGGCTTGGGCCAGATGTTGACGTAGCGAAGCTTGTTGTACTTTCCGTTAAATGCGAAAGGCGTATCGGTTCGAGTCCAGGCCTGCGTGATCAGGTCATGTGCCTCCCAGTAGCGCGGGCGCACGTGCGTCGGCGGCGTGCTGTAAGCGCCCACGGTGTCCATCGCGGAGCCAACCGGAAAGCCAGCAACCAGCCGGCCGCCACTGATGCCGTCAAGCATCGCGAATTCTTCCGCGGTACGTATCGCCGGGCTGTAGAGGGGCAATGTGTTCCCCAGCACCACGAGTGCAGCGTCAGATTTACGCCGCGCGAGAATGGCCGCGATGAGATTGGGCGAATTACAGTAACCGTAGCCGTTAGAATGGTGCTCATTGATTCCCAAGCCGTCGAAGCCCAGTTCGTCAGCCAGCTCGAGTTCCTCGATGTTCCAGCGTGCGTATTTTGCCGAGGTCTGCGGATCACAGAACTGGTCCGTTGAAGGCTTGACCCAGATGCTTTCGTTTTTCTGCACGAAGTCGTCCGGCAGATCCCGGTAGCCCTGGAAGTGGAAGAATATGGATTTCATTGGGGTTGTGTCCTCTCCGATATGGTTCAAAACAACAGCTGCTGGATCAGGCCGTCTGCCCGGTCATCAGCCCAAGCTCGTGCTGCATGATTTCGCGGATGCGGTATTTCTGGATCTTTCCGGTAATGGTCATAGGGAACTCGTCGACGAAGCGCACATAACGCGGCACCTTGTAATGCGCGATCTGCCCCTTGCAATGGGCCCGCAGTTCTTCCTCCGTGAGGGTATGGTCCGGTCTCAGCACCACCCACGCACAAAGCTCTTCCCCGTATTTCGGATCTGGCACACCAACAACCTGCACATCCCTGATCGCTGGGTGCCCGTACAGAAATTCCTCAATTTCCCGCGGATAAACGTTCTCTCCACCACGGATCACCATGTCCTTGATACGCCCGACGATGTTGACGTAGCCTTTCGCGTCCATCGTGGCGAGGTCGCCGGTATGCATCCACTCATCCTCATCGATCGCCTCGCGCGTGCGCTTCTCGTCATTCCAGTAGCCATTCATGACCGAGTAGCCCCTCGTGCAGAGTTCGCCCGTCTCGCCGATGCCGACCGTACGGCCGGTATCCGGATCGACCAGCTTGATCTCGAGGTGTGGATGAACCTGACCAACAGTGCCGACTCGTCGTTCAAGTGGCGTATCGACCGTACTCTGGCAACTCACCGGGCTCGTTTCCGTCATACCGTATGCGATCGTCACTTCCTTCATATGCATGTCATCCACGACTCGCTTCATGACCTCGATCGGGCACGGCGAACCCGCCATGCAGCCGGTTCGCAGCGAGTTCAGATCGAATTCTGCAAACCGCGGATGAGACAGCATTGCGATGAACATGGTGGGCACGCCATACAATGCCGTGCATCGCTCATCCTGAACGGCAGTCAGAACGCTGACGGGATCAAATGACTCGCCTGGATAAACGATGGTGGCACCGTGCGCCAGGCAGTTAAGGTTGCCCATTACCATGCCGAAACAGTGGTAAAGCGGCACTGGAACGCACAAACGGTCCCGCTCGGTGAAGCGCATCGCCTCACCGACGAAGAATCCGTTATTGAGGATGTTGCGATGACTGAGCGTCGCCCCTTTGGGGAAACCCGTGGTTCCGCTCGTGAACTGGATGTTGATTGGATCCGTTGCCTTCAGCGACTCGCCTGCGGCGCGCACCGCAGGATCGTCGGGATCACCCAGCGCCATGAGTTCTGAAAAGCACATCACGCCCGCAATGGGCTCATTGCCCAGATGGACCAGCCATCGCAGTTGCGGAAGCCGTGGCGCGTCAAGCGCGCCTGGCACGGCGTGGGCAAGTCCCGGCGCCAGCTCGCGCACAATCTCGATGTACTCCGTCGTCTTGAACGACGTCATCGTGATCAGCATGCGACAGCCCACCTTGTTGAGCGCGTAGTCGAGCTCGCTTGCGCGGTACGCCGGATTGATGTTGACCAGGACGATACCGATCCTGGCGGTCGCCAGCTGGATCAACAGCCATTCCATGTTGTTGTGCGACCAGATGCCGACGCGCTCGCCAGTGCGCAGCCCTAATCGAAGCAAGGCGCTTGCGAGACGGCCCACCTCGCGATCCAGTTGCCGGTAGCTGTACCGCAGGCCCTGATGGCACGACACCACGGCTTCGCGGTCCGGAAACCTGGCAACCGTTTCCTCGAAGCAGCGACCGATCGTTTGCTCGATGAGCGCGGGATGAGCCGCGCCAACGGCATAACTGGTTTCAAGGACATTCATAGGACTTCCCTGCGTTCTGGCTTTGCTATTCACAGTTTCTCTCACCCAACAGACGACACCCACGCCGTCACGGCGCCATCACCATCTTCAGCGCGCCGTCTTCACGGCGATCGAACTTCCGGTATGCCTCAGCGCCGTCCGAGAGGCTCAGGCGATGCGAGATCACCTGCTCGGGCCGCAACCGTCCCTGCTGCACGAGCGGCACCAGCCCCGGCAGGTACCGCTGTACCGAGCAGATACTTGCGCGGAATGTGAGACCCTTGCGAAACGCGGCCTGAACCGGAAAAGTGAAGCTTTCCAGGCCCGCCCCGATGACCGACACGGTCCCCGACTTGCCCACAAGATCGATTGCCAGCGCGGTCGTAACGGCCGCGCCGACGACCTCTACCGCACAATCGAGCAGACGGCCTGCCGTGGCCTCACGAATGGTCTCCAGAGCGGTAGCCGGATCGAGCGCGACGGCACCCATTTCACGCGCCAGTTCGCGTCGTCCAGCCACGAGATCCAGCGCGTAAACCCGTTCCGCACCGAGGGCGAAGGCACATTCGACGGCATTGAGTCCGATGGGTCCGAGGCCTATGATCGCGACGCTCTTGCCGGGACCGATCTCGGCATTGACACATCCCATGTAGGCCGTGGGCAACGAGTCGGTCAACAGGAGTGCCTGTTCGTCCGTCACACCGTCCGGCACCGGGATCGCATTGAAATCTCCGTTCGGAACGAGAATCGCCTCGGCCTGACAGCCTTCGAGTTCACGGCCGAGCCCATAGACCCGCATGCCGCCGCGCTCGCAACTATTGACGAGACCGAGCTGACAGTACCGGCAGGTGCCGCAACCGGTGGAACCCGGCAACATGACTTGATCTCCGGGCTTCAGACGCTTTACGCCACGCCCTACCTCGACCACCTCGCCGATCGCTTCGTGCCCGAGGCCAAATAACGGACGTGAAGGTGCAAGGCCACCGTGATAGATGTGCAGGTCGCTGCCGCAGATGCTGCACAGTTTCATCCTGACCACAACATCCGTTTCTTCACCCAGTTGCGGATCTTGAAGATCGCCGAAGCGAACATCCCCCGCCGAGTGATACACCAGACCCTTCATGAATTTGCTCCTGTTTCGACGCGTATTCCCGGCGAGTCATCGATGCCGGACAGCACCTCGCCGTCGACACCGCCCGTCTTCAGCACTACCGCTGCGATGACAACGATCAGTCTTCGTAACAGGGGAATAACGCCGCGATATCAATGTCGCCACGACACCCGGTCAGTTATCCTTTTCCGAGCATCTCCGGCTGTGCCTCAGGAACGCTCGAGTCCCTTCATTTGCCCGTCAGCGTGCCAGTCGTTGAGAAGCTTCGTGAACTCAAGCGACCCACCGCCGTATGTGTCGACCAGAAGCCCCTTGTCGACGTCGCCCTCGCCGCTGTAGTACCCGGGGGTGCACTCCGCGAGGAACGCGCGGACCTGTGTGGACTTCTCCCGGATAACGTCCTGCCACTGCTCTTCCGCCTCGGCTGTCGGCTCGATGCGTGTGAGCTTGTGAGCCTTCATGTACTTGAGCATTTTCAGGACATGATCGGTTTGCTCTCCGAGCATATCGACCAGGTTCGGCTTGAACCCGTTCTGGCTGATACCGAGGATGAAGAAGTTCGGAAACCCATGGCTGTAAAAACCGTGCAGCGTCTTCATGCGCTTTGCGTGATGCTCGCTCAAGGTCTTGCCGCCCCGACCATAGACCTCGAAACCCGAACGTCGCGTGTACTCGGTGCCCGTCTCGAATCCCGTCGCGAATATGATGCAATCGACTTCATACTCGACACCATCAAATACCAGCGCGTTCTCCGTAATGCGATCAATACCGCGCCCCTGGGTATCCACGAGCGTCACGCTGGGAAGGTTGAACGTCGGCAAATACTCGTCGTTGAAGGCTGGCCTCTTGCAGAACGTCCGGAACCACGCCTTCAATCCTTCGGCCGTCCGTTTCTCGCGCACGATGCTGTCGACACGCGCACGAACCTGGTTGCCCTTCCTGAAGTCAGCCAGTTCAAGGTCGCGGGCCATCTGCTCGGGCGGGACGTTGACGTTGCGTTGTACGCCTGACGTTTTCAGGCTGCGAATGATGTCTGTCCAGCCATCATGAACGAGGTCTTCGTCCTGATCACCGCCCGCCACCAGCGTATTGAAGTTTTCCGTGCGCCGTTGCTGCCACCCCGGTTTTAGCGTTTTCACCCATTCGGGGTCGGTCGGGCGGTTTCCGCGCACATCCACCATTGAAGGTGTGCGCTGAAAGACATAGAGTTGCCGGGCATCCTGACCAACATAGGGAACACATTGAATGGCGGTCGCTCCAGTGCCTACAATGGCGACTCGCTTATCGGCAAGTTCGGTCATGCCTCCACGGTTGTTGCCGCCCGTATATCTGTAGTCCCAACGGCTCGTATGGAAGGTGTGCCCTTTGAAAGTACCGATACCCGGAATACCCGGCAATTTTGGCCTGTTGAGGGGACCACTGGCCGAAATGACGAATCGCGCTTTAATGACATCGTCGCGATCCGTCACGACGGCCCATCGGCCATCTTCGTCACTCCACCGCATCTCCTTGATCTGGGTCTGGAACAGCGCGGCCGGGTAAAGGTCGAATCTCCTGCCGATCCGCTGCGCGTGCTCAAAAATCTCCGGCGCGTAGGCATACTTTTGCGTCGGGATGTAGCCCGTCTCTTCCAGCAGCGGCATGTAGATGTACGCTTCAATGTCGCATTGCGCGCCAGGATACCGGTTCCAATACCACGTGCCGCCGAAATCACCGCCTTTCTCGATGATGCGAAAACTGTTGATGCCTGCCTGGCGCAGCTTGGCAGCAGACAGTAGTCCGCCGAACCCGCCGCCGACTACAACCACGTCGACCTCTTCAATGACTGGCGAGCGCGTGAACCCGGGCTCGACATAAGGATCGTCGACGTAATGGGTGAAATCACCCTTGATTTCCGTCCACTGGTTATTCTGCTTCGGATTGATGCGCTTGTCCCGCTCCTGACGGTAATTTTCGCGAAGCACATCGGGATCGACGTCGACATCAGCCACTTGATTATTTGTTAGTTTTCCATAATTCATAGTTGACATCTTTGTCTCCTCAAATCTGACTCTGGCACAAATTTCATTCAGGACGTGGGGTCATTGGGAACAGCCTGGCTCGCGCCTGGATTGCCTCCCTTCCTCAAATGGACCTGAACTACACGATTCCAGTCTTCATGAAAGCCATTTCGCACCCTCCAGTGCAGACTGACGCCAGCAATCAGGCACCCGGTAGTCACTGTCAACACGACCAGATGAGCGCCCGTCAGTCTTGCCTCAAACCACCCGTGCCCAGATGCGTTGCGAGACGCAGGGCGTGGCGCAATGCGCGCTCGCGCGCCCGTCTCTGGAAAAGGGCCGACCGAGGACATTTCAGTACCCTTCGCTGCCGGCGCTCACATCCCACCTCAGGCGCCAGGGTTGTGCTTTAGACTTCATACTGGTAGCGTGCCCTCGCCTATTTAAGTACAATTACTTAATAAGTATGGTTACTTAAAACGAAAGCTGGAGAAACTGGTGTTTACCCCTTACCCCGAAGCACTTCGACCTGCAGCTGTCTACGCAGCAGTTCCACGACTCCCATCTGGCCAGAGGCCAAACCATGCTTGAAGACAGACAGGATGCGAAAGGCCGCCTCATCCAGGCCGCCATGCATTTTTTTGCGGAGCGTGGCATCGCGGGTGTTGCCATGCATGAGATCAGCGCAGCAGCAGGCAATCGCAACAAATCCGCCATCACCTATCACTTCGACGGCCGGGATGGTCTGATCCAGGCCATCCAGAATGAATTCGCGGCGTTCCTCAAACCGCGCTTCGACAGGGAGCTGGGACGCCTTGAGCGAACGCGGAAGGATCGCCTGTCGCTTTACGAGGTCGGCTTGGCGATCAACGCCCCGTTCTTCGCGCTGTACGCGTCATCAGGTGGAGATATCGCGCTCAAGACGATGGCGCGCCTCAATCACGAGCGTGAACTGGGCAGCGGCCTTTACCACGACACGTTGATAGCGAGCTTCAACCGCGTCGAGGATCTCATTCTGGCCAAGATTCCCGGGAAATCGAGAGGTCAGTTGAAGTTCCATCTGGCGCACTACCTGATAGCCACGGTAAACGGCCTCGCCCTCACGGACCGCTGGACGGGGGAGAACTTTCGCGAAGATCCCGATTTGTTGCTGGAGTTAATGCTTTCGTACAATGACTATGTCGTGGGCGGGCTTGCCAGCACTGAGACCCAGCGGCCGGTTATCGACTACGCGTATTGGCGAGATGCCATTGCGCAACTGGTGACAGACTAAGATCGCACCTGTCGGTCTCAAATCCTGCTGACTTCGAGTAAAGGAAATGGATGCCGACAGCGGCGCAATGCTCTTTTCGAGCGATCGCCCGGTCTTCACGCGCCCCGCGACCTCGTGCGGCGGACGCGCCTTCAGTTCGGTCCAGGAACGGCCATCGGCGAGTCCTGGACCCTCTGGGTGCGTGGCGTCAGCAGAAAGTAGCCGTTGCGTGAAGGTCGGCCATGCGGGCTTTTCAGTGTCGCCGCACGAGCTCAACACGTCGAACGACTAACAGACGGAGCGTAACCTAACTTTGGCCCAGGGCGGAATTCAACTGCCGGTATTGCCTCTGGATCGGTGAAATGTCTGCACGTTGAAGACTCTACTGCATGGCACCACGCTCGCCTACAGCGGATCTTGCCGTCCATTAGGTACGTTTTGGCGGACATCGAGGCGCCACAGTTAACCGCGCCGAAAACTTCGCCGATGGACCTTTGGCGACGTACATTCGGGGGACTCCGTCGCCTGTGGACGTCAGATGCCCATCGCTGTCCACAATTACGAAAGCCCAAGCGGATATGGGGATAATCCGCAATGTGGTGGGACATTTTGCTCAAACGTCCCTGCGACGTCCAGCTATAAACACCCCTGCGGCCCCCAGTGCAACCGCCCTGATCGCAAAACGCGGGGGACTGGCAGTCTCAGTACCCAGCGTTCTGGGCCGCTGAAGGTTGGTGACAGCATATGCGCCGCGAACAATTCGGCAGCGCCATCTGCACGCGACCAATGGCATCCACGCAGCAATGTGATGGAGCGCCACCCTTGGCGCAATGCATGCGCGCCGCACACAGTTAATCACTGGACTCTGACGTGCTGCTGGCCGGTGAGCCGTACGATGCATTCGCGTTCTTTCTCTGTGCAATAACTTCCTCCGCCTGCTGAACGCTCTCCGGGAAGTGTAGCCAGTCGGCAGGTTGATACCCTGCCTGGCGGTATTGGGCCAGTTCCGAACGAACCTGCGCACGGGTCAGTGGCTGGCTGGCTTGAGCAAACGAGACATCCGGCGCAAAAAGGACAACAGCGCCGACGACGGTAATTGCTACGATGTTGACGTATCGCATGGTTCAACCTTTGTGATTTCAGGAAAGCCACGATCAGCCTTTATCGCAGCCGACAAGGCAGTCTATCCCACCAACATTTAAGTACACATACTTAAATAACTGAGAAACTTTTTCATTATTTGAAACAATGTGCGGCCGTATCTGGCAACCCCTCCGCTGACCACCTCATCCGATGTGTATGCCCGAAGCGCGCACTCCCCTAGGGCCTGTTCACACTAATTTTGTTTGACCGTATACTTCGGTGATGGAAATCACCGAAGCCCAATATCAGCGTATCGAGCATTGCCTGCCAC
>NZ_JQJT01000041.1:0-43957 GCF_000745665.1 Burkholderia sp. WP42
CATCCGCTGGTGCGTCTGGCCGATCTGATCAACTGGGATGGATTGAATGCGTCGATGAGCGCGAGCTTCGTCTCACGCAAGGGTCGGCCGGCCACGTCACCGAGGCTGATTGCTGGCTTGCTGTATCTCCAGCATGCGTTCGATCTGTCGGATGAGGACGTGGTCTGGCAATGGGTGGAGAACCCGTATTGGCAGGGCTTCACCGGCGAAACATTTTTACAGACCGAGCCGCCGATCGATCCGTCGAGCCTGACGCGCTGGCGCAAGCGCCTGGGTGAGGCCGGAGTTGAGGAGTTGCTGGCCGAGACGATCGAAGCGGCAAAGCGCGCGGGCGTGATCAAGGCCTCAAGCGCGAAGCGTGTAATTGTCGACACGACGGTCATGCAAAAGGCGATCGCCCATCCAACCGATTCTCGCCTGCTCGAGCGGTGTCGCGAACATCTGGTGAAGGCTGCGGCACGGCACGGACTGAAGCTGCGGCAGAACTACAATCGCGAGGCGCCGCACCTGGCGCGTCAGATTGGCCGCTACGCCCATGCGAAGCAGTACAAGCGCATGAAGAAGGCGCTGCGCACGTTGCGCTCGCGCGTTGGGCGGGTGATGCGTGATGTGGAGCGTCAACTCGATTCAGTTGGCCACGCCGCACGCGGCGCGCTAACAGAGTTGGTCAGTCGCACCAGGCGGATCCTGTCGCAAAAGCAGAAGGACAAGAACAAGCTGTACGCGTTGCATGCGCCGGAAGTCGAGTGCCTGGCCAAGGGCAAAGCGCGCACGCCGTACGAATTCGGCGTCAAGGTGTCGATCACGACGACCCACAAGGAAGGGCTCGTAATCGGAGCGCGCTCGATGCCGGGCAATCCGTATGACGGCCATACGCTGGCCGAGGCACTGGAGCAGGCGGCAATCCTGAGCGACGTGAAGGCGGAAGTGGCCGTTGTTGATCGAGGCTACAAGGGTGTCGCCATCGATGGCGTGAAGATCTATCACCCAGGATTGCGACGCGGAATCACGCGGAGCCTGCGCGCGATGATTCGACGGCGCAGCGCGATCGAGCCGGCCATCGGTCACATGAAGGCCGACGGCAAACTCGACCGGAACTGGCTTAAAGGCGCACTCGGCGATGCGATGCACGCGGTGCTGTGCGGCGCGGGCCACAACCTGCGCATGATCCTCAGAAAACTGCGGCTTTTTTACGCCCTTGTTCTGATTGCTTTGCGTAATCGCTCGCTCACTGTCGTCATCACGGCATGATGGCAGCGCCGCGCAAGACGAATTGTTCAGGTGCGACCATGTAGCCAAACGGCAAGTGAGTTTTCTTATCCTGTAGGCAAGGAGAACTCGATGAAGAAGCGCTACACCGACGAACAGATCATCCGCATCCTGCGGGAAGCTGAGAGCGGCGAGGAGGCGGTGAAGGATCTGTGCATACGGCACAACATCACAGAGCAGACGTTCTACCGCTGGCGAAACAAGTTCGGCGGCATGGATGTCGCTGAAGCCCGGCGTCTCAAAGAGCTTGAATCGGAAAACGACCGGCTCAAGCGCCTGATTGCCGAGCAACTGCTGGTGATCGACGGGTTGAAGGAGTTCAGCCGAAAAAAATGAGCACCCCGACGGGCCGGCGCGAAGCGCTGGAAGTCCTGACCCGGCGGGGGCTGTCACAACGCAAGGCATGTCGTTACCTGGGGCTGAGCCGCCGGGTGCCGGCCTATACGCCCAGGCAGCCGGATAAGGATCGGCTTCTGGGAGAGCAGTTGATCGCAGCGTCTCAGGAGGTGCCGCGCTTCGGATATCGCCGGATCTCGGCGTTGCTGTCGCTGGGCGAATCGCGCGTGGGCCGGATGTGGCGTGCCCTGAAGCTGAACATCCCAAAGCGACCACCGCGTCGACGGCGTTGTGGCAGCGATATTCGATTGCCTGGCGCGACGCAGCCCAATTCGGTCTGGAGCTACGACTTCGTCCACGACCAGCTGGTCGATGGCCGAGTGCGAGTTATCGTCGGAAGTGGTGTATGCGGCATAGGGAGGAGGCAAGAGAAGGCGGTGGCGATTGAAGGAGAATGTTGCTTCTCACGGTAACACTTCCTCAATCGAACTCCACCACCATGGCGAAACATACGCAGGAAACGAGCACCAGTCAAACGGCAGAAACGCAGATTGAGGGCGTGCCCGGCCTGGACGATCTGATCCAGCAAGGGGCGCGGCGAATCATCCAGCAGGCAATTGAGGCGGAACTGGCGGCGATGCTTGAGCAGTATTCGAATGTGAAGACGATGGACGGCCGGCGTGCGGTCGTGCGCAACGGCTACCTGCCAGAGCGCGAGATCGTCACAGCGGTGGGCCCGGTACCGGTGAAGGTTCCGAAGGTTCCGACGGTCAATGCCTGCTGGTTATCATCGGCGTGAAGCCGGACGGCGAGAAGGAGCGCGTTGCGCTCTGCGACGGTTACCGCGAGTCGAAACAATCGTGGAGCGAACTGCTGCTCGATCTGAAAGCGCGCGGCCTGCAGGCGCCGCCGCTGCTCGCGGTTGGTGACGGCGCGATGGGACTATGGGCGGCACTCGACGAGGTGTTCCCGCAGACGCGACATCAGCGCTGCTGGTTTCATAAGGTCGGAAATGTCCTCAACGCGATGCCCAAGTCGCAGCACGGCAAGGCCAGGGCAGCGCTCGCAGAGATCTGGAATGCCGCGACGCGCGCCGATGCGATTGTTGCGTTCAATCAGTTCGTCGACGTGTACGCTGCCAAGTACCCGAAGGCGGTCGAGAAGCTCACGAAGGATCGAGACGCACTGCTGGCGTTCTACGACGTTCCTGCGGAGCACTGGCAGCATGTGCGGACCACGAATCCGATCGAATCGACGTTTGCGACGGTACGCCATCGCACGTGCCGCACGCGCAACTGCCTGTCGCGCTCGACCTTCCTCGCGATGGCGTTCAAGCTGATTGAAGCGGCCGAGCAGACCTGGAGGAGGATTCGCGGTGCCGAGAAAATTGATCAGCTTCTGAAGGGCGTCCCCTTCAAAGACGGAACCCCGGTGATCGACAGCACACCGACTCCTCAAGCGCTGGCCGCCTGATCATGCCGTCCCGCCCGCGTACACCAGTATTGACGATTGCTCAGCTCTACTTTTGCAGCGTCGGCTTTGGGTCACCTATCGAACGTTTGAGTCGAGAAACTGAAGGGCTCCTCAGGGTCGCGTCCGGCCGCTCGCAGACAGGCAAAGTCGGGACAAAATATGCCCATTGCATATGGCAGTACCCGGCCATGACCTGCCGTCCAACGAGCAGCTAGACTTGCCATTACAACGACTGCACTACTCCACTAACGGACGTTGCTTGCGCACAGCAATGTCCGGCAGCAACGGGGCGCATTTGGCTAGTCGTGCTAGCGCTGGACGCTAGGGATAACCCTACAGGCAAGCAGATGTAGCTTTCCTACACTTCCTAAGCGGCTTGAGATACCCCTAGTCGCGACGTGGAAACCTCAAAACCGCGGACTCGCCTCTGCGGTTTTTTTGCCAGCGCGCCTCATAGCATCGACCTGGATTCATTTCCGCCTGTCAGGGCGTAGTGCCCGTGAAAGCACAGATCGCTGGCTTCGCTTGTACGGCATTGGCCATTGTCCTGAACAACCTTTACCTGCGTTCGCATGCGCGCCGCGAACGGCGCGCATACAGGTAGAGCCATGAATGCTCGAAGACGCCCGAACGCGAACTGCCACGAAGCAGACGCCATTGTCCGAGAAGCGTCGGCAATGACGGATCGCGTATGGCAGCGTTTTCGTCGGTGACAAGCTACAGTAAGATTCGAGCTATGCCATGCTCAGTGATTAACACTCAAATCAAATGCCGCTTGAACCACTCGGCAGCGCACCGGCTGGTGGTTTCGAAGTGCTCTATATAGGGCGTAAAGTGCCCTCCTGAAATCATCGCGAGTTGTTTGGGTTGTAGCGCATCCTCGTACGCACGCAGGCACAGGTCGGTGGCCGTCAACGTGTCTGCGTCGGCCACGATCATCAGCAGGGGCGTCGGGCTGATGCGTGCGATGTAAGCACCAGGTTCGTTCTCGCGCGATAGCTCCGCGCTGCGCAACGTCACCTCGTTTCTCCAGTTCGATGCGAACGCTGCTGTGCCCGCAAAAAATGCGTGGCTGTCGGTACCCGCCATCGCGCACGACTCGGCAGGATCGGCACTCGTCGCAGGTAACATGGCGGGTGCGCCCCCGGCGAAGCGTCGAGCGCGGTCCGCTTCGAAGCGGCCTAACAGCGCCGGAACATGATCTGCGCGCGTCCGACGCAATGCCGATTGATAACCGCTGATCTGCGGCACCTGCGAAACCACGCATTTCACGCGTCGATCGACCGCGGCAACTTCAAGCACATGGCTACCGCTGAAACTTGAACCCCATATGCCGATGCGTGTGGCGTCCACCTCTGCCCTCGTAGACACGTAGCTGATCGCATCGCGATAGCCCCGCTTCTGCAAGGCCGGATCGACTTCCTGGCGCGGTATCCCTTCGCTTTCGCCGAAATTGCGGTGATCGTAGACGAGTACGGCGAAACCTGCACCAGCGAACACCTCAGCATAACGATCGAGATATTGTTCCTTGACCGCCGAGAATCCGTGTGCCATCACGATGGCCGGGTATCCACCCGCACGCCGCGATCGCACAGGCAGATAGAACCAGCCGCGCAGAAGCGCGCCCTCCGAAAGAAACTCCACGTTTTGACGTTCCATTGCGTATCCCTCATCAGTCAGGTGCGCCCGAGTTTCGGCGCCCGGGTTTCACGATACGCAAATGAGGCGCGTGGTGTGCCGCAAGTCAGGACATGCTCTACGCCGATTCGGACAAACTGAAATACGCACTCGGCGTCGTGCCGGTTACTCGACGGAACATCGCCGCAAAGGCACCCGGCGTCTCGTAGCCGAGCGCGAGGCTCACTTCGGCGACGGGCATACCGCTGGCAAGCAACGGCAGCGCATGCTGGACACGCACAAGTTGGCGCCAATGCACGAACGAGATGCCGGTTTCAGCGAGAAAAAGACGCGCAAGCGTGCGCGTCGATGCGCCAGCTTCGTCGGCCCATGCATCGAGCGTGCGCACATCAGCGGGGTCGCGAAGAATCGCGTCGCAAATGCGTTTGAGACGTCGATCATCGCCACCCGGCATACGCAGCGGATGACCCGGCACCCATTCGATTTCGGCGAGCAGATGCGCGATGACAAGTCCATCTCGCCCCGTCAGCTCACTATCGAGCGGAATCGACGCGGCGCGAACGATCAGCTCACGCAGCAGTGGCGTCACGTTGACGGAATGAGGAGTGTCGGGGAACCCACGCGGGCAGCTTTCGGCCCGAATATATGGGCTACGCAGCGACACTGCGCCCCGCGCACGCATCGCGTGAGGCGTGCCGGCTGGCATCCAGAGTGCGCGTTGCGGCGGAACGAGCCAAAGCGACTGCCCGATCGTCACCTCGATGACACCGCGCGTCGCGTAGATTAGTTGGGCGCGCGCGTGCCGGTGCTCGCCAACTTCAAAGCCGTCTGCATATTCCTTCGCCAGAACGGAGGCAGGCCCAGATGCGCGTTGATAATCTGCAGGATTCGTACTGCGGGCGGAAAGTTGAGCGTGTGAACATCGGAGGGGACGGACGGGCGACATTGTCAGGCGTGCCGGGCAAAAACAGTTCAGTATAGTTCGACGCACGTCGTCCGGTGCCAGATCGGGCTCCCGAGTAGCGGGCGCGTTAAAACATCTGCGCCGGCTGTCTGTTTCTAATGCCATTGCCGACACTGGTGAGAGACGATCGTGCGGCAGAAGTGGGTCGGCTTCGGCCCTCCGATCTCCGGGCGGCATCGCCGGCGCACTTTCAAGAGCCTTACGGTGCTCCCACTTGTGTCAAACTCTTTTATCGCGAGATGCCGATACCAATGGTGTTGGGTTGTGATTGTGTCAAACTCTATTTCGTCAGAGCGTGATGAAGCATTCCGCTAAGTGACTGATTATGTGACGTTCATGGTGTCAAGCTTTTTTGTTCGTTCACAATGTCCTGAAACAGCGTGTCGAAGCGGGTGAGCCGATCTACATCAACGGCCAGAGTAATCAAGCCGTCGAGGCAGCGATTGACGGATTGGCGAAAGAGACGGGAGAGCCAATACGCGTCGTTCAGTTGGTAGGCGTGGATACCACCTCTCTTGAGAACGCGAGCCAGGAATCCATCGAGGCCGTACTAGGGTCTGTTTACATTTAATGAAATGTGTTTACATCTTGTCTTTTGCACGATCGAGGCAAGATGGTCCGAACATTACTGAGCGACGAGGTATGGGCACGAATGGAGTCTGTCCTGCCAGGCAAGGAAGGCGACCCGGGGCGAACGGCAGCCGACAATCGGTGGTTTGTCGAAGCCGTTCTCTGGATCGGCCGCATGGGTTGTCCGTGGCGCGACTTGCCGAAGGAATTCGGCCGATGGCATACGGTGTACATGCGCTTCTCGCGGTGGCGTCGCAAAGGCGTGTGGGAGCGCGTGGCGCATGCGGTATCCGACGAGACGGAAATCAAGCGCGTGCTGATCGACTCGACCATCGTGCGCGCGCACCAGCATTCGGCCGGCGCCCGAAAAAAAGCGGCCCGCAAGGGCTCGGGCGTTCGCGCGGCGGCCTGACAACCAGGACCTATCCGTGATTTCGTGGGCGGGGCATATCATGAGGTGTAAAAGCCATGGATATGCCAATGAAGAAGAAACGAACGGTGGCATCCCAGGCAGCGGCCCGCGGGCCGCTGCCTGAACTGCCTAAAGAACTGCTGGACCAGTTGGTCAAAGGGCCGATGACGCCGGCCGAGGTGCAGGACCTGATGCTGGCGTTCAACAAGGCGGTCATCGAGCGCGCGATGGGCGCCGAGATGAATCTGCATCTGGGCTACCCGCCTGGCCAGCCCAAGCCGCCCGGTCAGGCTAACGAGCGCAACGGCGCCAGCGGTAAGACGGTCATCACCGATCGCGGCCCGGTTCGGGTTGAAGTTCCCCGCGACCGTGACGGCAGCTTCGAGCCGATCCTGATTCCCAAGCATGAGCGCCGTTTCACCGGCTTCGACGAACGCATCATTGCGATGTACGCCCGTGGCATGAGCGTGCGCGAGATTCAAGGGTTTCTGGCCGAGCATTACGGCACCGAAGTGTCGCCCGACTTCATCAGCTCGGTCACCGATGAGGTGATGGCCGAGGCGCTGAGCTGGCAGAGCCGCCCGCTTGAGACGATGTATCCGGTCGTCTTCTTCGACGCGCTGCGGGTCAAGATCCGCGACGACGGCGTGGTCAGCAACAAGGCCGTCTATCTGGCCTTGGGCATTCAGGCCGACGGCCAGCGCGACGTGCTGGGCCTCTGGATCGAGCAGACCGAAGGGGCCAAGTTCTGGCTCAAGGTGTTCAACGAACTGAAGACGCGCGGCTGCCAGGACATCCTGATCGCCGTGGTCGATGGCCTAAAGGGGCTCACCGAAGCCATCGGCGCGGCCTATCCGCGGACCACCGTTCAGACCTGCATCGTGCATCTGATCCGCAACAGCCTCGAATACGCCAGCTACAAGGACCGTAAGGTGCTCGCCGCCGCGCTGCGCCCGATCTACGCGGCCGCCAGCGAGGAGGCGGCAAGGCAGGCACTGCAAGACTTCGCTGACGGCCCTTGGGGCGCGAAGTACCCGACGATCGTGCAGTCGTGGCAACGCGCGTGGGAGCACGTCGTGCCGTTCTACGTGTTTCCGCCGGAGATTCGACGGGTCGTGTACACCACGAACGCCATAGAAAGTTTGAACATGCAGTTGCGCAAGATCATCAAGACCCGTGGTCACTTCCCGAATGATGAAGCGGCCGTCAAGCTGCTCTGGCTGGCGCTGCGCAACGTACTGGCCAAGACCGTGCGGACTGCGTTCGACTGGAAATCAGCAATGAACCAGTTTGCTATCCTGTTCGGAGAGCGATTTACGCAGGCGCGTGGATAACGCGTTGTTCAACCGCCTCGCCCACAAAAATGCGGACAGGTTCGACAACCAAGCTGCATCTGGCTGTCGATGAAGCCGGACGGCCTCTGCGAATGATCGTCACCGAGGGACAGGTCTCGGACATTTTCTGTGCGAACGAATTGGTCGAGCATCTGCGCACGGGTGCCGTGATCGCTGACAAAGGTTATGACTCGGACGCCTTTGTGAACACCATCCGCGCTACACATGCGAAGGCCGTTATTCCCCCGCGCTCGAATCGAAAGGCCAAGCGTCGCTATAGCCGTGTGCTCTATCGAACCCGAAACATCGTCGAGCGCTTTTTCAATCGCATCAAACATTTTCGTCGTGTCTCCACTCGCTACGACAAACTCGCAGGAAACTATCTCGCCTTCGCTTCGCTTGCGTGTGCCTTGGGACCGCTGCTGAGAATGTGAACAGACCCTAGCGAACTCCAACGTCAAAGTCATCCTGAAGAACTGACCGGAAAATATGACTCACCTTCTACTCACAGGCTCTAAAGACGGCAACGCGCAAATGGTGGCCGACAATACAGAAATGGCTTGAAAGCGAGCCCGGCATTACAGCAAGGAAACTGCATGAACGGCTCGTCGCACTGGCACCGGCGATGTATTCCAGCGCCCAGTTGCGTACGCTGCAACGCAGGGTGAAGGCATGGCGATCGAACCGTGCCAGAGAACTGGTCATCCAGATACTCGGCGCCACGGACGCGATGAAGGCTGGCACCGCTACGCGGCACCAGCCTTCATCGCAAAACTATCGGAAAATGACAACTACCCGGGAGTAACATGATCCCGTGAGGCAACACGGGCAGCCATCGTAATTGACAATCTACAGTTAGCTTTGAGCCAAGGGGGCGCCGCCCCGGGTAGAGGGCGGCGGACTCTGAACCGCTCTAGCCTGGCGCGGCGCGAACCTCGGCTGACAACGGAGCGGCGACGGCATGAACCGTGTCAACACGCACGCTCCCGGCCACGAGACTGCGGGAGTCGATTTCGATGCGTTCGACCAGTTTCCCGCGGCGAGCACGCTCCGGCGACGCCCGGTAGCGGTTTCCGCGGCCAATGTAGTCGTGAATGTCGGGCGTCATCTCATACTCGAATTCACCCGACGCGTCGCCCGCGACGAGACGTAAGACGCCAAGCGGCAGGGCACGAAGATCGCTGTCCAGGAGACGGTTAAGAACGTGGTCTCGAACGCTTGGGGATTCGACCGGGCTGGCGTAATCGTCGCCGGTCTGGCGAAGCTGCAGGATGGCCAGCCACGGCTCGCGTTCGGTGAACACGATGCGGTACTGCATCGCACTGGGTCTTCCCGTCTCGTCCGGATAGACGATCGGTATGAAGGGACTACGGTAGGACATTTGCGGCTCCTTTCGTCGGATTCGCCGCCGGAAAATGGCGGCAAGTCCAGGTTACGGAGCTCGACAGGAAGTCAAGTCGGTGTATCGGGCGCAGGGATCGTAGCCCGCAGGCGCACCACGGTCCTGTGGCTGACCAGGCCGAGCAGCCTGCTGGCGTCTTCGTTGGAGCGTCCTGCCAGCAGCATCCGGCGTGCGAAGGTGTTACGCAGCACGCGCGGGCTCATGTCGGCGCCGTCAAATCCGGTCGCTTCCAGCGCGTCGCGCACGATGCGCCACAACGTGTCCTCACTCAGCGAGCCGGTCGCGGCCTCGAGCGGGAAGAGCAAAGCGGCCCCGTCGCCCGTCTTCGCCCGGAGCCATCTTTGAAGTGGCGCCAGGGCGAACGGGGCGAGGGGCACGATCCGTTCGCCGCGGGCTTTGTGGGCCGCGACGACGATATGCGGCCGGGTGCCGTCCGCCACGACGTGCATGCGCTGTGCACGCCTCAGCTCGGCCGACGTCACGCCAGTGGCATGCAGAAGCGCCACCACTGCCATGTTCCGGACGTCGCGCGCACCGTGGTGGCTGGCCGGCTGCACGTACGCCTGCAGGCGCAGGTCAGCTGCCTCGTCGAGGAACAAAGGCACGGGCTCTGTGGTTGGCCATGCGCCGTGACGCGCGAACGCATTTGCCGGGTTGTCCGCCCGCACGCCAATGTCCACCAGATGGCGACACAGGCGATCAAGCAGTTTCGCGTACCTGAGCGCGGTACTCGTGCCGGGAGCGCACATTCTCCCGAGTTCCGCGATGAACGATTCCAGATGGTCCTCGCCGAAGCTGGCCACTGTCACGCAGTTCGTCCGGAGAAAGCGCGCAAAGCGCTCGAACATGGCAGTGTGCTGCACGATCGAGCGCGCGGAGAACGGCCGCCGTGCCGAACCAACCGCCTCGGCTTCCTGCCAGCGTCGATAGGCTTGCGCCGGCGCCTCAGTCCATTCGAGATCTGCTTTCATTGTGGCCGGATATACTGAATTTGTATTTTCGTCCACCCATGGCGAATCTGCGATTCGCGCAATCGCCGCCAGGAAGATGGGGTTTTCCCGCCCGACGCCGTTGTCAGTCTGGCATCAGCTTGACCTGATGCCCCATCTCCACCAGCTTGCGTGCCCAGTGATGCGCTCCGCCGCACGCTTCCATTCCGATAAGGCAAGGAGCCAAGTTTGCGAAATGCTCGAGAAACACAGCGCGTCTGATTGGCTTGTTCACGACCTCGCCCGTGTCCCGGTTTATGTAATGCACCTGGAAAACAGTCTTGGCAATATCGATTCCAACTGGTGTCAGATTCATCGCGAGCCTCCGCTTCGCCGTGAAGATTCATGTGATCTTGCGCTATGAGCGCGCTCACGTCGAAGGCCAGTGCCTCGCGATGCGGGAGGGAGGCGTCCATACCATTTCTCTCAAAAGTTGGAGCCTCCACAAAATCCGGGGCGGTTCAGCCTGTCCCACACGCCTGCGGCTAGCCAGTCGCGTAACCGGCACCAGCACGTCATGCTGCTGCCAAAGCCGAGTTCTCGTGGCAGGTATTCCCTAGCAGGCTGTTGAATTTGGATCCCGTGTAAACGGGGTTTGAGGGACCGGCGTTATGGATATCGTGTTCATGATCTTTGGACGATGTGTTCGCGCGAATGTACGAGGCTGACGCGAAAGGAGGTCGGCCGAGCATCGCGCCGGAGAAGCTGGTGCGAGCTCTTTTGCTGCAGGTGCTGTACTCAATTCGTAGCGAGCGCATGCTGGTGGAACAGATTTCCTACAACATGCTGTTCCGCTGGTTCGTTGGCCTGCCGATGGACGGGACCGTGTGGGACCACTCGACGTTCAGCAAGAACCGCGACCGGTTGCTCGAACACGATGTGCTGGTGCTGCTCTTCAACGAGACAGTCGAGACCGCGCGCGAGCGCGGATATCTTTCCGGGGAGCACTTTAGCGTCGACGGCACGTTGATTCAGGCACGGGCGGGGCATAAGAGCTTCGTGCCGAAGGCAAGTCCAGACGAAGACGACACGCCTCCTGACGAACCGCCAGCGCCGAATGACAACTGGCACGGACAGAAACGCAGTAACGAGACGCACCAATCCACGACGGACGAGCAGGCGCGCCTGTTTCGCAAGAGCAAAGGAACCGGCGCGATGCTCTGTTATATGGGCCACGTGCTGACCGACAACCGGCATGGCCTGGTGGTCAACGCACAGGTGACGCTGGCGACGGGCACCGCCGAGCGCGACGCGGCTGAGCTGATGCTTGCTGATGCCGCGAGTGTTGCGCCGCTCAGCATCACCGTCGGCGCGGACAAGAATTACGACACCGCCGGCTTCGTAGCAAGTTGTCGCGCGAATCGTGTCACGCCACATGTGGCGCAAAACGATGGACGTCCAGGAGGCTCGGCAATTGACGGGCGAACTACGCGCTGGCCGGGTTACGCGGTAAGCCAGCAAAAACGTAAGCGCATTGAGCAGGTGTTCGGATGGGGCAAGACAGTCGGACGAATTCGCCAGGTCATGTATCGGGGACTTGAACGCGTAGACCAACTCTTCGTGCTGACGCAGGTCGGCTACAACCTGACGCGTATGCGCACACTTGCCGGTTGAGGGGCAGGAAGCGATGGATAACACCGATATGGTGAACTCGCGAGCAACGTGGAATGCCTGCAAACGTATTCCGCGTTTCAAAAGTACGAACCCAGCATCCGTCGTAATGCACCTGAGCGCATCAACGACGGATATTTCACCGGCCTGTTAGAAGGAGTGGCGAACGCCAACTTCGACACCGGTCGATGTTCCAGTGACCCCATAGATCTGCGCAATGGAGAAACCGGTATTCATTGCGCCGTGGTTATTCACTACGCCGATATCTGCATAGAGTGACGTGGCCTTGGAGAGAAAATACTGGGTGCCGAGTCCGACTAGCAGCGAATGGTTCGCGGTGCGATTGCGGTCGCTCGTTACCCAAACACCGCCATTGACGTTGAGTTGTGCCGAGACGTAATAGTCAAGTCCCCCACCGTACACGTTATTGTTCATCGATCCAGCGACCTTGTAGTTCACGAAGTCCGCCTTGGCGGTGAGGCCACCGAACCGGTAAGCCGCCCCCAGTGTTCGCCCCTCGAACTCGATCGTGGTCGGTATTGGCGTCTGTGCTGCTGTGCCGCCGCCGTTGCCGTCATAGATTGCTGCATTGACCATCAGGGTTCCGTTGTCGTATTTGAGACTTGCCGAATATTGCCGTCCCGCCTGGAAGTCGCCGGCAGTGCCACCGAGTGCAAGCATTGCGCTGCCTTCGAAGCCGGCAATATTCGGACTCGTATAGGAGATCGCATTTGAATTGAATACGGCCGTACCGACGATGTTGTCGACATAGTTGACCAGACCGCTACCGAACTGCGCAAGGCCGCGTGGATCTGACTCGTGCAGCGCAAGGAAGAATGGCGAGAATTGCAGACCGATCTTGGCCTCACCGAAATTTGAATCGATCGAGACCCATGCTTGGCGACCGAACAGATTGCCGTTCGAGTCATTGAAGCCACCATTAGCAATATCGATTCCGCTCTCAAGCGCAAACTTGGCCTTCAGTCCGCCGCCAAGATCTTCCATTCCCTTGAGACCAAATACCGATGGCGAGGACCCACTGTCGACCATGGCAAAAGTCCTTCCATCGTTCAGTCCTGTCTTTGCATCGGGGGTCTTGCTCACATAGAGAAGTCCGCCGTCGACCACGCCATAAAGCGTCACACTGCTTTGAGCATGCACCTCTCCGCAAAGGAGCAGGCTCGCTGCAGTCACAAATAGTCCAAGTTTCCTTTTCGTCAACCGCATTTATTAAGTCTCCAAATGGTATTTTTTTGCGCATTCGCGCCCGAACTAGTTGTCGCTCGCGTAGCGCTAGCGTGGCTGGATCGCCGTGCGATCGATGTAATTGTTTCTCCAGCCCGCCCTCGAGTTGTCCAACTGGCCCACCATTGTGGACATTCCAATATGGTGTTCCATGGTGGAAAACCCTGAAACTGAACTCTTGATGCTCATACAAAAAGCCCGTCCACAACTGCTGCAAGTGACCGACCGAACAGGCGTGGGCAGCAGGGCGCGTCAATGGAGGTATTGTGCTCACTCGCGGGTGAACGCAACGCCAGCGTTGGGATGCCCGACGGATTGACTCGCACATTTCTCAGGGACCCCGGTTAGCGGTCCTCAGACGCAATGCGGTGCCCAGAGGAAGTTATCTCGGGCCCGATAGGTGTAATCCCCGAATGTATTGCGATTGACAGGGGTAGTGTGGAGTGCAAAAATGGTACTACCAGATTGTTGAGACCAAATTAAGATTCACGATTGGGCAGAATGCAGATCTGCTCTGGCGGATGAAGAAAGTTTGACGTGTCTGGCTGGCTCACCGATGTGTGATTCCCCGATGCTCTTGAACTCTTAACTGCCCGACGTGGGCCAATTTATGGGCTCGTCGGGCGATTCTCGATTGGATGGAATGGACGCGATGCCGCTTTTTAACATCTCCCTGGCAGGCTCCCCCGTGTCGTTTTCCTGCGAGGAAGGCGAGAACCTGCTGCGTGCGGGTCTACGCCAGGGCGTTCCGCTCGCCTACGAGTGCAACGTCGGCGCGTGCGGAAGCTGCAAATTTGATTTGATTGAAGGTAGCGTTGACGAGATTTCAACTGCCTCAGCTGGGCTCAAACCACGTGAGCGTGAACGAGGCAAGCGGCTCGCGTGTCAGTGCATACCGACTTCGGACTGCACGGTCAGGATGCGCACCGGACTAGAGTTCAAGCCGCAGATTACGCCGCGCCGCAGGGAGGTGACCCTCGAATCTGTGCGTGACATCACGCATGACATTCGTGAACTCACGCTTAGGGCGGCAGAGCCAGCCGAGTTCTTGCCGGGGCAATACGCATTGCTGCATATGCCGGATTGCCGGATGCCTCGCGCCTACTCGATGTCGAACCTTCCTAACGAAGAGGGTTATTGGCAATTTATGGTGCGACGGGTTCCCGGCGGAGCCGTAAGTCCATTCCTGTGCGACGAATGTCAACCGGGACAGCGTCTGATGCTGGAAGGGCCGTACGGACTGGCATACATGAGGGAATCCGTTCAGCGAGGTCTGGTGTGTATAGCAGGTGGCTCGGGAATCGCGCCCATTGCATCGATTCTCAAACGTGCTGGCCAGCTTACCTCGGGCACCGGGCGGGAAGTGTATTTCTTTTATGGCGGTCGAGGTCCGCTGGACGTGCCGTCGCTGGAGCATCTGTTCGGATCTGAAGTGGGGTGTGCTGATATCCGCTTCTATCCCGTCGTATCGGAACCAGGTCTGGTCGAGATGGGCAGATGGGACGGTGAAGTCGGCCTCGTTCACGACGTTGTCGCCGAAAGGCTCGAAGCGAGCAGGGCGAATTATGAGTATTACGTGGCGGGACCTCCGCCCATGATCGAGGCAACGGTAAAGCATCTCATGGTCGATCAAAAGGTCCCTGCGACGCAGATCCACTTCGACCGTTTCTTTTGATCTTAGCTTCCGGAGCAGTGAGTGCAAGGCGATTTGACTACCACATGGACACGGATTTGTGACGTAAAGGACGTGGCCGCCGGCGAGTGTCTGCGCGTTGAGGTCGACGGTTTTCCGCCACTGGTCATATTCAATCTTGAGGGCGAGTTTTTCGTGACGGCGGATACCTGCACGCACGGCGACGCATCGTTATCGGAGGGTTTTGTGGATGGCGATGAAATTGAATGCCCCTGGCATGCAGGGCGGTTTTGCATCAGGACTGGCGAGGCGACCGGTTTTCCGGCGGTCGAGGCATTGAAGGTCTATGCGGTCACAGTTTCAGACGATGCTGTCATGTTGCGTTCCAACTGACCCGGTGCGGAATTCTATATTCGCCGCATGCCGTTCTGGCTGTCGACACGGCCGTATAAAAAGATGAAGGAGAGTGAGGATGACTCAATGACGTACCCCGAACTGAAGCTGCTGGTCGATGGCCAATGGCTCGGCGCTGAAAAAAATCAGCGCGACACGCAACCGGTGCATAACCCGGCGACGGGTGAACTTTTGGGCCGGCTTCCCATGGCGCTGGAGGACGATGTCGAGCAGGCGATTGAGGCCGCTCATCGTGCATTTGCTGCATGGAAAACCTGGACGGCACTCGAACGCGGCCGGTTGCTGTTGCGGATAGCGTCTGCCATCCGTGAGCAGGCGCGGAGCCTCGCGCAGATCCTGACACTGGAACAGGGCAAGACACTCCCGGAAGCACTGGGAGAAGTGACCGCCACGGCCGACACGTTCGAATGGATGGCCGAACAGGGCAAGCGTGTTTATGGACGCGTGGTGCCCTCGCGGTTTACGGGGGTGGAGCAGCTCGTGGTCCATGAGCCGGTTGGTGTGATTGGGGCATTTTCGCCGTGGAATTACCCGATGGTGCTGGCCGCCCGAAAAGTGGCCACCGCGCTCGCCGCCGGCTGCACGATCGTGATCAAACCCGCCGAGGAAACGCCTGGCGTCATGATTGCCATCGCGCGCATCTGCATGGACGAGGGTTTGCCCTCCGGTACTCTGAACGTACTGTATGGCGTTCCGGACATGATCTCGCGGCGCCTGATCGCTTCCCCCAAGGTTGCCCAACTTTCGTTTACGGGATCCGTTCCCGTCGGGCGCCACCTGCTGGGTCTGGCGAGTGCAGCGATGAAGAAGATTACGCTCGAACTTGGAGGGCATTCTCCGGTAATTGTGGATCGGGACGTGCCCGCCGAGCGTGTCGCCGAACTCGCGACTGCAGCGAAATTCCGCAACGCCGGGCAAATCTGTCACGCACCCACACGTTTTATCGTTCACGACAGCGTTGCCGACGCATTTGAGCGCGAGTTCGCGAAGCGTGCCGGGCAATTGCGTCTGGGCAACGGGATGGACGAGACCGTGC
The DNA here is from genome assembly GCF_000745665.1 of Burkholderia sp. WP42. Classification (NCBI taxonomy): domain Bacteria; kingdom Pseudomonadati; phylum Pseudomonadota; class Betaproteobacteria; order Burkholderiales; family Burkholderiaceae; genus Burkholderia; species Burkholderia sp. WP42. The sequence goes on from NZ_JQJT01000041.1 coordinate 16,327, forward strand.
AAATGGGACCGCTCGTCAACCGGCGGCGTCAGGCGGCGATGCAGGAATTGACAGACGAGGCGGTGAAAAGTGGCGCGCGCCTGTTATGCGGTGGCGGTGAACCGGTAGGGCTCGGTGATGGTTTTTTCTGGCAGGCAACCGTGCTGGCGGACGTAGGCGCAGGCGCTCGAGCAATGCATGAGGAAGTCTTTGGACCTATCGCGCTCGTATCGCGCTTCGATACGCTCGAGCAGGCGATTGAAACTGCGAACAATGTCGAGTTTGGCCTGGCCGCGTATGCGTTCACCCGTTCAGTGGAATCGATGCAGCGATTGCAGGGCTCTCTGCAAGCCGGTTCAGTAAGCATTAATACCTTCGCAGTGACTCCGCCTGAACTACCGTTTGCTGGAATCAAGTTAAGCGGTATGGGCGTCGAGATGGGTGAAGAGGGACTCATGGATCATTTCCATATCAAGGCGGTTGTGCGATCCGGCACGATCTGAGAGGGCGGCCGCCGCCTCCCCTATACAGAGGACAAGATGGAAAGCTACGACATTGTTGAATGGGGCAAACCGTTGCAGAAGATCGTGCGCGAGACGCCTGTACCAGTGGGTCCTGAGGTGCGAGTGAAGATAAGTGGCTGCGGAGTTTGCCACAGCGACATTCATATTCAGGACGGGTATCTTGATTTAGGCGAGGGGAAACAGGTCACATTCGAGAGCATAGGTGCAAAGCTCCCCTTTACGATGGGCCACGAAATTGTCGGGGTGGTCGACGCCGTCGGTCCCGAAGCGGACGCTGTGCTCGGTTCGCGGTGTGTCGTCTATCCATGGATAGGTTGCGGCGTCTGCCGACAGTGCCGCGAAGGACATGAGCTCGATTGCAGCAGCTCGGCCGGTCTGGGCACCCGGCGTGCCGGCGGCTACAGCGATTACGTGATTGTTCCGCACAGCCGGTATCTGCTTGACTATGGCCCGCTTGACCCCTTGATTGCAGCGACATGCGCATGCTCGGGACTGACGGCCTGGTCGGCATTGAAGAAATTGCCAGCATTGTCAGGCGACGATACCGTCGTGCTGCTTGGCGCTGGCGGGCTGGGGCTTGCCGCGCTGGGGCTGGCAAGGGCTGCCACGCCTGCACGTATCGTCGTTGCTGATATCGACGACGAACGCCTTTCACTTGCGTTATCGAAAGGGGCAGACGCAGTTGTCAATACCCGCTCGAACGACGCGGTGGCGGCACTGCATGCGGTATCGGGCGAGGCGCCCAGAGCCGTGATCGACTTCGTTGGCGCCGCGAGTACTGTTGAGTTTTCGCTTCAGGCTGTCGGGAAGGGGGGCACTGTTCTGGTCGTTGGTCTGTTTGGGGGGCGCTTGCCCCTGGCCACAGCGCTACTACCCATGCGCAACATTACCCTGAGAGGTTCTTACGTCGGTTCACTGGCGGAAATGCGGGAACTGTTGGCGTTGCTGCAGCAGCAGCCGTTACTGAATGTGCCGCTGTTCCAGGTGCCAATGGCCGAACTGAACGAACGGCTCGATGAAATGCGAGCAGGCAAGTTGATTGGCCGGGCGATTGCCACGCCATAGGCGGCATGGATTTGATTTTAATTAGAGGAGGCACCATGTTTCTTCAGAATGCTTGGTATGTTGCCGGATGGGCAACCGAGATACCTCAGGAGGGCTTGCTTGCCCGGCGTCTGCTGAGTCAGCGTATCGTTTTTTACAGGAAGGCTAACGGCGAACCAGCCGCGCTCGAAGATAAATGCTGTCATCGCTTCGCACCGTTGTCACATGGACGCCACGAGGGCGACTGCGTGCGGTGCATGTATCACGGTTTGAAATTCGATGGTACAGGACGCTGCGTAGAGGTTCCCGGTCAGGACAAAATCGGCCCGTCGTTGAAGGTCCGCAGCTATCCCGTGATTGAGCGTGATGGGTTTGTCTGGATCTGGATGGGCGAACCTGCGAAGGCCGATCCTGAGGAAATTCATGATGCCCACTGGCAGAGCGATCCGCAGTGGCACAGCTATGTCGGCGGCTACATTCACTATGCGTCGAACTTCCAGCTGATTGTCGATAACCTTCTCGACTTCTCGCACCTGGCATACGTGCATGGCCAGTCGATCGGATCCGCCGAATTCGCGCAACGCCGGCCCGAGGTGGAGCGGGGGAGCAGCCGTCTAAAAATCATGTTTAGCATCCCGGACATTGCGCGTCCGCCTTACCTGGGTACTTTTTCAAGTCTGCCAGAGCGTGTTGATCGTTCGAACCACTATGAGTGGTACGTCAAAGGCAATTTCTTTGCCCAGGACAGTGTCGTCTCGCCCGCGGGTACGGGCGACCGGGATAGCATGGCTCCTGAGACAGCCAGAATCCGGACGATCATTGCGCTGACACCAGAAGATGAAAACAATACGCATTATTTCTGGTCGATCACACACAACGATTTTCAGTCGCCCCGGAGTGATGTGACCTCTGCACTCGCGACTGCGGTCAGTGCGGCCTTCGATGAGGATCGCGCGATCATCGATGCGCAACAGCGGGTAGTTGCTGAAACCGGCGAAACGGGCATGGCGTCAATCGCCGCTGACGGCGCGCTTTTTCAGGTCCGGGGAATGTTGCTGAATCTGCTGAAGGCGGAGACGCAAACTGCCACCGACGCCGCGTGAACTGTTGAGCCAACTGCCAGTCGGTACGCCGCTGGCAGTTGGCGTCGCGCATAACTGCTTCTGAAGTGCGATGTATTCCCTACGTTCGCTCCCTGCAGTCGCGTAGGCCGGATCCTGTCAGGATGGGTCGCTGGTCGGCAGCTCGCATCGCGTCCGGGCGACCAATGATCACGTGCCGCTACCGTCAATATACGCCCGCGGGCGTACTCATTCAGGAAACGGATAGCCCACGCCCCCGCGATTTCCACGCAAAGAGATCTGCTGTGCTGCGGTCCTCGTCGGCATGGCTCACTCCATTCGTACGACGCCTTTCTTTGCGCAATCCTGTTGGGAGTTGGGATCAACACGGTAGCGTCGTTACTTAAAAAAAGCCGCAATCATCACAGACCGCGTTGACACTGGGTCAATCGCGACTATAATTGGTTCTACCAATTTGGACCTTCCACAAGGGAGACAGCGAATGCTTTCATACGAAGACAACGAAACACTAGTGCGCGTAGGCCCCGGTACGCCGATGGGTCAGTTCATGCGGCTTTACTGGATTCCCTTTCTTCCGGCTACTGATCTGGTTGCCGATGGCGAGCCACAACGCGTGCGTCTGCTTGGCGAGGATCTCATCGCCTTTCGGGACAGCGAGGGGCGCGTAGGGCTTGTGGACCACGTCTGTCCGCATCGGGGTGCGCCGCTGATTTTCGGGCGCAACGAGAAGTGCGGTCTTCGTTGCGTTTACCACGGCTGGCAGTTCGGCGTCGATGGAGCTGTTCTCGATACGCCCGCTGAGCCTGCAGAGAGTCGGCTCAAGGAAAAAGTCCGGATCAAGAGTTATCCGTGTCAGGAACGAAACGGTATTGTCTGGGCGTATCTCGGTGATGGCGCAGCGCTTCCGCCGCTTCCGAACGTCGAGTGGAACCTCGTGCCCTCCGAAAACATCCATGTCAGTTTCCGGGTGCAGGAATGCAACTGGCTACAGGCGGTAGAAGGAGAAATTGACTCGGCTCACGCACCTATCCTCCATGGCCGGATCGACTCGCAGGGCGCCATCAGCGAATGGGTGGCAAAGAAGGACCTGCGTCCGGTATTCGAATGCCAGCGCCGGGACTTCGGTATCAGCATCGCCTCCCGCCGGATCATCGACGACAGCACGAATTACTGGCGCGTTAACCAGTTCCTTTTCCCGTTCTACACGCTTGTTCCACCGCAATCGCAGTATCCAGAACTGAGTGGCCACGCGTGGGTGCCGATCGATGACCGGAACACCCTTTGCATCATGTTCTCATACCACCCTGCACAGCCGTTGTACGAAAAGACGCGGAAACTGTTCGAGGAAGGACATAAGGGACGTGAGACCGGCCATGCAAGCGTCCATGCGTTCGCGCCGCGTCCAGTGACCCAACCGTACGCCAAATACTGGACGAAATTCAATCTGGATTCTGCATTTCAGTTCAATTACGACGCCCAGACCAAAACCTGGTTCTCGGGATTGCCGGGGCTCTGGGTGCAGGATGCTGCATGCCAGTCGGGTGTTTCTCCGATCTATGACCGCCGCAAGGAAAATCTGGGGATCAGCGATACGGGCATTGCCATGACGCGCCGGCTGTTGCTGGAGAACGTGCGGAAGTTCGCAGCCGATAAGATCACGCCCACGCGCTATGACGATCCGGACCTGTGGATGGTACGCGCGGTGTCCCTTACGCTGCCAGCAAGTGCAACGTGGCAAACAGACGGGGTTGAGCCCATGACTGCGCGTATAGGTGCCGATTTCGGCTACGCCCTTTGAAGATTGCGGGGATACACATGTCGATAGAAAGTCCTGCCCGGTTGAAGGCACGCCTTACGCAGATTCGCCTCGAGGCCGACGGAATTCTCTCGTATGAATTCCGTCCGGACGGGCGGGCGGAGCTGCCTGCATTTTCGGCAGGCGCACACATCGATCTGCATTTACCCAAGGGCATGGTGCGCAGCTATTCCCTGGTAAACGATCCCAAGGAGCGTCATCGTTACGTGATCGCCGTGCAACGGGAACTCGAGGGCCGCGGGGGGTCGACGTGGCTTCATACGGTACCGCGTGTGGGTGATGTGATGGAAATTAGCGCGCCGACCAACGATTTTCCGCTGCATGAAGAAGCGTGGGAGTCGATTTTTATCTGCGGAGGCATCGGCATTACGCCTGTCATGTCGATGATCCGCAGTCTGGATCGTCGCGGTGGAGCGTGGCGACTCTACTACGCGGCGCGTTCGCCGGAGCGAGCCGCGTTTGTTCAGGAACTGACTGAAGCGGCGCAAGGCGCCGGACGGGTCGAATTCTGTTTCGAATCACAGTCGGAAACACGTCTTGACGTGCGACGTATCGTGCAGGATGCGGCGGGCGACGCGCACGTGTACTGTTGCGGTCCGCGTGGCATGGTCGATGATTTCATATCCGTATCGTCTGGGCGATCGCCGGATACGGTCCATTACGAGCGCTTTTCGTCCGCGAACGAAGCATCGACCGCAGGCGGTTTCAGTGTGATGCTGAATCGTAGTGGGCGCAGGATCGCGATCGTCCCGGGCAAGAGCATTCTTGACGCGTTGCTGGATAACGGCGTCGATGTGCAGTACGCCTGCTCGGCGGGGGTGTGCGGAACCTGCAAGACCCGCGTCATCGATGGTGTCCCCGATCACCGTGACGACTACCTCACCGATGAAGAAAAGAGCAGCAATTCGGCTGTGATGGTGTGCTGCTCGGGCTCGCTTTCGGGAACGCTGGTGCTCGACCTTTAGCGTGAGGGAACCGCGGTCGGGTACGGCGGACTGTGGTAATAACAGGAGGAGTACAGAGATGTTTTCGAAGCTAGAAGAAGAGTTTCCGGAGCACGTTTCGCGTCCGGAAGGTGCGCCCAAGGCACTGGACGGTATCCGTATCGTTGACTTCACCCATTTTATCGCAGGACCATTCGCGACCATGATGCTGGCCGACATGGGGGCGGACGTTATCAAGGTCGAAGCGCCTGGTCGGGGCGATGAGTTCCGCTACTATCCTCCAGCTCATCCCGCGGATGAGACGATCGGGGCGCCGTATCTCTGGGCGAACCGCAATAAAAGAAGTATCGCGCTGGACCTGAAATCGGAGGGCGGTCGCCAGATTGCGCGGGACCTGATCGCGACCGCCGACATCGTCTCCGAGAATTTTTCAACTGGGGTGATGGAGCGGCTGGGGCTCGGCTACGAGGTGTGCCGTGAACTGAATCCTGAAGTGATTTACTGTTCTGTGTCGGCCTATGGACGCGAGGGGGCGTTTGCCGATCGACTCGGTTTCGACCCGATCGCACAGGCGGAGAGCGGCTTCGTGTCGATGAACGGCTATCCGGACCGGCAGGGCGTCCGTGCGCTGTCGCCGGTCATGGACATCAGCACAGCGATGATGGCATGCAACGCAATATTGGGGGCGCTGGTGGCCCGCGAGCGTACCGGCAAGGGGCAGGCGATTGAAGTATCGCTGTTCGACAATGCCGTTCTGATGACGGGCTATGCGACTCTTCAGCACCTGTTCACCGGAGATGAGCCGCAGCGGCACGGCAACACGAGTCCGGATACCTGCCCGTCGGGCGTGTTCGAAGCCTCGGATAAGGCGTTCTATATCAATTGCGGCAATAACAAGATTTTCCATCGCCTCGTCGCACAGGTCCTGGAGATGCCGGAACTCGGGGCCGACCCGATTCTCGCCGACCGGAACGGGCGTATCGCGAAGCGGGCGGAGCTGTTCAAGGTGCTCGACGAGGCGTTTATCCAGCATCCGTGGTCGTACTGGCAGAAGCGCATGCGTGACGCCTCGATACCGTGCGGTGAAGTGCGCACTGTCGGGGAGGCGATCCGTTCGGCCGAGGCGCGTGAGCGGGGGTTAGTGAGCCGCGTTCATCATCAGGAACTGGGCTGGTTGCCCAACGTTGCATTACCGTTCCGGTTCGGCGGGACGCCAGTGGCGGATCCGGTGCCCGCGCCGCGGGTGGGCGAGCATAGCGGGCAGATTCTCAGGGATTCGCTCGGGTACAGTTCGGCGAGGATTGAGGAACTGGTCCGGGCCGGCGTAGTGTACGAACCTCCGTCCCGGACGGAACCTGTCGATCAGGCGTCGGAGCAGGTGGCTTCCGCATCATGAGTGAGCGAACGCTTCGCGGGCGCGTCGCTATGGTCGGCGTTGGTGAGAGTACTTACTACAAGGTCGGTAAATCGCCGGACGCCGAGTTCAAGCTTGCCCTCAAGGCGGTGCTGGCCGCGTGCGGGGACGCCCAGCTGGACCCGCGTGACATCGACGGTTTTGCCTCGTTTGGAAACGACCGAAGCGACCCTGCAAGGCTGGCTGCCGCGCTTGGCATCCGGCAGTTGCGCTCGACGACCATGCAATGGGGCGGCGGCGGCGGTGGGTGCGCGGCGGCTGTTGCCAATGGCGCCGCGGCGATCCATGCCGGGCTTGCCCAGTGTGTCGTGGTCTACCGCAGTCTGGCCCAGGGACAATACGGTCGATATGGGCAGGCACCGGACATGCAGACGGTATCGGGCGACATGGCTTATCAGATGCCCTATGGTGTGCTGGCACCCCCGCAGAAGTTTGCAATGAAGGTGACGCGCTTCATGCACGAGCATGGGGTCCGGCGCGAAGCGTTGCGCGCCATCGCGCTCGCCTCGTATCACCACGCTCAGGCCAATCCACACGCGCTCATGTATGGCAAGCCGCTGAACCAGGAAAAATACGACGAGTCGAGGTGGATCGTCGAGCCGTTCAGACTTTTCGATTGCTGCATGGAAAACGATGGAGCGGCGGCGCTCGTGCTTGTCGCCGCAGACCGGGCAAAGGATTTTCCGCACCGGCCGGTCTATGTTCTCGGTGCCGCCACAGGCTCGGTCGGGCGAGCGGCGGCTTCCCCGCACAACGCACCAGATTATGCGAGCGCTGGCTTCACCACCGTCGCGCCGGACGTGTTCCGGATGGCAGGCCTTTCGCCAGCGGACGTCGGCGTGGTGCAGAGCTACGAGAACTTTACGGGCGGTGTCGTGATGGCACTATCGGAGCACGGCTTTTTCCGTCCTGAGGACGCTAACGACTTTCTCACGCTCGAGAACCTCACGGCGCCTTCCGGACGACTCCCGCTAAACACAAGCGGCGGCAATCTGGCGGAATGCTATATGCACGGGCTCGAACTCGTCCTCGAGGCCGCGCGCCAGGTGCGTGGCACATCGACGAGCCAGGCTGCGCGCAACGACGTTGCGCTGGTGACCGGCGGCCCGATGGTCGCGCCTGCAAGCAGCCTGTTACTAGGATCGGAGGCGGTACTGTGAAGCCGGAGACGTCAAGCTACCTGCCGACGGGATTGCCCTCGCCCGTACCGGAGCCAGATGGACTGTCCGCGCCCTACTGGAACGGGCTGCGTGAATCAAGGCTGCTCGTGCAGCGTTGTTCGCATTGCGGCACCTGGCAGTTCGGCCCGGAATGGATTTGTCATTCGTGTCACGCGTTCGACCCGGAATGGCATGAAGTGGAGCCGCACGGACAGATTTTCAGTTGGGAACGTGTGTGGCATCCGTCACATTCCGCCCTGGTGGGGAGCCAGCCCTATCTCGTCGTGCTGGTCGAACTCCCACATGCCGGCAATGTCCGGATGATTGGCAACCTGCTGGGCGATCCGCTGCAGAACGTCGTCATCGGTACGCCTGTTCAGGGCGTGTTCGAGCATCACGAGCTGGCCTCACCACCTTATTCACTGATCCAATGGCAAATCAAGAATTGACATCAGGCGACCGACACGGGCCGCTTGCTGGCCTAAAGGTTGTTGAGTTTGCCGGGTTGGGGCCGGGACCGTTTGCGTGCATGCTCCTCTCCGATCTGGGGGCCGACGTGGTGACGATCGCGAAACCCGGCACGAAAGCTGGCGACCCGGCGAACATCACCGGCCGCGGTCGTACGGTCGTTATCGCTGACCTGAAAGACAGCGATGCCCGAGAGGATATCTACGCGTTGCTTGCCCGTGCAGACATACTTGTGGAGGGGTTCCGTCCTGGTGTCATGGAGCGCCTTGGATTCGGACCCGATACCCTTGAAGCAATCAATCCTCGACTGATCTACGGTCGCGTTACCGGCTGGGGACAGTCGGGTCCGCTGGCGCAGTCAGCAGGCCACGATATCAATTACATTGCGCTGGCCGGGGCGCTACACGCGATTGGCCCCGCCAATGGCCCACCCGTGCCGCCGTTGAACCTGGTCGGCGATTATGGTGGCGGCAGCCTGTATCTGGTCTGCGGAATCCTCGCCGCCTTGCACGAAAGGCAGTTCTCAGGGCGTGGCCAGACGATTGATGCCGCGATTGTCGATGGGACCCTCTCGTTGATGAGCACGTTTTTATCATTCCAGTTGCGCGGAGAGATCAACGAGCAGCGCGGTACCAACATGCTCGATGGCGGCGCACCGTTCTACGGTGTATATGAAACAGCCGATGGAAAACACGTTTCGGTCGGCGCAATCGAACCGCAGTTTTTTGCGCTTCTGTGTGAGAGCGTGGGGGTCAGCGAGTCGCTGCGCAGTGGTCATCACGATCGCGCCGCCTGGCCTGCATTGCACGAGGCATTGCGCGAACGGTTTTTGCAAAAATCCCAGGCGCAATGGTGTGACCTGCTCGAGGGAACGGATTGCTGTTTCGCTCCCGTTCTATCCATGAGCGAGTCGGGCCGCCATCCTCACAATGAGGCGCGACATGCGATGGTAAACGTGGATGGTGTACGTCATCCGGCCCCCGCGCCGCGGTTTTCCCGGACACCTTCTATCATTCAGGGGCCAGCGCCGAAAACCGTAACGCGGCTGGCGGACGTGTTGGGTCGCTGGTCATAGACGTGCCGGTGGGGGCGTGCGTTTTCGCGCGTGGCGGGCTGAATCAAATCGCTCACCTATCTTTTGATCTTTCCCAAATCATGACATCACCACAAGGTTGCCTGAATCCAGCAAGCGGCGATGATCAGGGCCGGTGCTGGGCGCTTTTGAGTTTGTTGCGAGCGGTGACATGCAATTCGTCGAGGGTGTTTGGGGCGGAAGTTCGCCATCACATGGCGCTTGAGCCATGCCCACAGATACTCGACGGGATTGAACTCGGGACAGTAGGGCGGCAGAAATGTCATGTGAATATGTGCGTCGAGGGAATCGAGATAGTCGCGGCCGATCGCGGCCCAATGGGGTCCGGCACCATACCAAATGATCAGTAGCGGCTGCTTGAGTTGTGCCTTGAGCGCCTTGAGAAACTCGACCATCTGCTCTTTTCTGACGCTGCGCTTGTATAACCGGAACAAGTAGTTCGTGCGATAGAGTCCGGCGATCACCGGCACGTAGTTCCAGTTGAAGTGAAACTGGACAGCCGGCGTTTGCCCCTCGGGTGCCTAGGTACGTACCCGTGTAGGACGCTCGCTGATATCTGATGTGAGTAGCGCGGATGTGGTGCTTCAAGCATGGCGAAATAGAATGGAAACGCCGTAGGCCCCTCGCCCAAAATATTCACTGATACAGGAAACATGGGCAGGAATATGGATTGTTCTCAGACACAGAAGAGGAAGTGATGACGGCAATCAAGGCAAACAATCCCGGTAGATCCGCCGTGCCGCTTAGGTATCCCGACAAGCTGTTCATCGGTGGTAAGTGGATCGATGCCTCTTCGGACACAAAATTCTCGGTCATCGCCCCCCACACCGAGGATGTCTACGTTACTGTTGCCGAGGCCGGAAGGGCTGACATAGACCGAGCCGTGGCTGCCGCGCGCGCAGCGTTCGATCACGGCCCGTGGCCGCGTCTTTCACATGAAGAGAGGGCAAAGTACCTTCATGCAATCGCGGACAAACTGAGAGCTCGCTCTGGTGACATGGCTGAAATATGGCCAAACGAGATGGGTGTCACATCGACATTCGCCCAAGCTCATATGCCACGGATTGCCGACATTTACGATTTCTACGCGAATCTGGGTGACTCTTTTGCATTTGAAGAGCAGCGCCAGACCAGCTCTGGCAATGGCAACGGTCTGTTGGTACGAGAACCCGTCGGCGTAGTAGGTGCAATCATTCCGTGGAACGCCCCGGCGATGCTGATCGCCTACAAATTGGCACCGGCATTGATAGCAGGATGTACCGTCGTCTTAAAGTCTTCGCCGGAAGCGCCAGGCATGGCGTTGGTCGTCGCCGAAGCCGCAGAGGACATCGGCCTGCCAGCAGGTGTGCTCAATGTCGTAACTGCCGACCGCGAGGCGTCGGATGCGCTGGTACGTAACCCAGCCATCGACAAGATTACCTTTACTGGATCGAGCGCGGTGGGCAAGCACATTGCATCCGTATTGGCCGAACGCGTCGGGCGCTTTACCCTTGAACTGGGCGGCAAGTCCGCTGCGGTCATTCTTGAAGACTACGACGTAGAAGTCGCGGCAAAGAAACTTGCAGCGGCCGCAACTCAAATGACCTGTCAGGTCTGCGCAGCTCTCACCCGCATCATCGTTCCCAAATCTCGCCATACCCAATTCATGGAGGCGCTTGGAGCAGCCTACTCAGCAGTAAAGGTCGGTAGCCCCTTCGATCCAGAGACGCAGATGGGCCCACTGGCTACGTTCCGACAACGCGAGCGAGTGGAAAGTTACATCGCCAAAGGGAAAGAGGCTGGCTTCACGCTTGCTGCCGGTGGTCGACGCCCGCCCCACCTCCCTCGCGGTTATTTTATTGAGCCTACGGTGTTCGGCAACGTCGATAACGCGTCGGTACTGGCCCAGGAAGAAATCTTCGGTCCTGTTCTCGTGGTCATCCCAGCCGAGAGTGAAGCGCGAGCGATCGAGATGGCCAATGACACGGTTTATGGTCTAAGCGGCGCCGTATTTACTAATGACGTGGACCGCGCATATGCGGTTGCACGACAACTGCGGACGGGAACGGTTGCGCACAACGGATTCCGCAACGACTTCGGAATAGCCTTCGGCGGCTTCAAACAATCGGGAATAGGTCGAGAAGGCGGCATTGAAGGCCTGATGCCATACCTGGAAACAAAGACGGTTCTCCTCGACAGCCTCCCGTCTAAACACCTGCAATCCTGACGGGTTTAAACATCGGACGTGGCTGGCCCGCGTCTTCGGCGACCCAGCGCAGTGCGTGTCGACAGGTAACGCAGCGACACGATCAAAAATAGCACTTATCAGGAGATATTGACGTGCCGGAAGCATACGACTACATCATTGTGGGAGGCGGGTCCGCTGGATGCGTTATCGCGACACGACTGATTGAAGAAACTCAAGCTAGCGTATTGTTACTTGAAGCGGGCCCGATGGACAAAGATATGTTCATCCACATGCCTGCAGGGATGCGTAACGCCCAAAAGTACTCGTGGAACTATCTTAGCGAAGCTAACCCTGACAACGGAGTTCCCCCCATCCATATACATCAGGGTCGGGTGTTGGGCGGCGGCAGTTCGGTCAACGGCATGGTCTACTGCCGTGGGACAGCCCACGACTATGACGATTGGGAAAACATCTATGGCTGCACCGGATGGGCCCATCATGATGTATTACCGTACTTTATCCATTCTGAGCGAAACGAGACGCTCGGAGCGCCGAACCATGGAACCGACGGCTACTTGTGCGTGAGCGAGCACCGCTACCGGCACCCCCTCACCATGGCTTACATCCGCGCGGGGCAGGAACTCGGCTACCCCTACATCACCGACATGAGCGGAGCGGCTGAACAGGAAGGTGTTGGCTTCTGGCAATGCACGATTCGTGAAGGTAAGCGAGATAGCACCGCTCGCGCATATTTGTATCGGGTCATCAAAAACAAGCGTCTCACGCTTATCACCGATGCCGTCGCTGAAAAAATTCTGATTGAAAATGGGCGCGCTGTTGGTATTAGCTATTCCCGCAAAGGCGGGTCGCAGACGGAAGTGGCCGCGAACAAGGAAGTCGTTGTAACCGCTGGTGCCATCGAATCGCCCAAGCTGTTGATGCTATCCGGAATTGGTCCGGCTGCGCATTTGGGGAAATTCGGGATAAAGGTCAAGGTTGACAGCCCGCAGGTAGGCCAAAACTACCAGGACCATTTGATGGTCTCGTTGACTGCCGAAACACCCGGAATCCGTAGCATCCTGCGGGAGTCAAAAGGACTTAGAAAGATCGCCAACGGGATCGAGTGGTTGGCATTCAATCACGATGGAGTCGTGTCATCAAACGTGCTTGAGGGCGGAGGTTATTTCGACATAGACAAGGATGGCAGAATAGATACGCAGCTGTTCGTATTTCCTTTCTACGAGGGCAAACGTGCCCAAAATGCGACGCAAACAACCGAGATCCCTGACGGCATTTCGCTCAAGGTAGGCCATGTCTGCCCGGAGTCGCGTGGCGAAGTACTCCTTAGTGGCGCCACTGCCGCTGATCCGGTCCGATTGAAAGGAAATTATTTGACCGCAAAAGGAGACCTCGATGCACAGGTCGAAGCAGTGAAGCTGGGTATGAGTTTCTTTGAAGCACCATCGCTAGGGAAGATCGTGCGCAATATTTCACCGTCGATCACTGAGAACACCGACGTCGCCGAATTCGTCAGGAGCAATTGTGTAACGATATTTCATCCCACCTCGACTTGCCGGATGGGGCCATCTCTCACCAGTTCGGTTGTCGATCTCGAACTCCGTGTATGGGGCGTGGCCAACCTGCGTGTCGCCGATGCCTCTGTCATGCCGCATATTATCAGCGGCAATACGAATGCACCGACGATTATGATCGCAGAACGCGCAGCTGAAATGATAGTGGCCGATTTGCAATTGGCGGGATATCCAAAGAACGATGCGGCATTAGCCTAAATCGCAAACATCACGGCTTGGAATAAGTGGGGAACAGGCGGCAGGGTCAAATTTACATCCGGGGCTTCGGCAACGTGATGATCGCGTAATGAGCTCTGGCGCCGCGGCTCAAATTTTGCCACGCCCGTTCCACAAGTTATGAAGCGGGAAAAGGCTGCGCGGCAAAGGGATACTATGATGAACCGTTGTTCCACAAGCGACGTGCTGGATCGCGTATTCACCGAATTGCAGCGTGAACAGATTGTTCGTGTCAGGATCGATGTGGCCTCGTTTGATAGCACGGTCGTAAAGGTGCATCCAGATGGAACCGGTGCATTAAAAAGGGTTTATCGCGGAATTCCGTGGAGGATAGCGAAGCAATTGGTAATCTGATGTCAGTAAAGACAGGCATTGGAGAGAAAATTGCTGGATCGCAAGACCCTGCAGGCGCTGGGCAGCTGGACAGGTTAACGACTTGAGCGTGTGGAATGGCCGACAGACGGTAGCCAGACTCTGTCGCTGTATCTGAAGCCGATCGGCGAGGTGATGCGCTGTGAGCATGCGGCAAGCGCTACCAGCAGATCCACGAAACGACGGTACGCCGGGTACGGGATCCGCCGCTGTTCGAGTTTCGGGTCGTCCTGCGCGTACCGCGTCGGCGAGTCTGGTGCGAGCACTGTGTTTGTCCCCGACTGGAGAAGCGGGGTTGGGTGGGTCGCGACCAGCGAGTGACGGAGCGGTATGCGAAGGCCTGCGAGACACTGCTGCAATCGGCCAGCGTGCAGGCAGTGGCGGCGTTCTACGGTTTGGACTGGCACGCCGTCAATCCATCGACAAGGCAAGCCCGTGGGCGAGGATCACTGATCCGGACTGGACGCAGGTGCGTCATTTGGCGATGAATGAATTCGTATTCCACAAGGGCTACCGCTACGCGGCGGTCGTGGGTGAGCCGCTCAATTGCCAAATACTGTGGATCGGTCCGGGCCGCTCACGCGAGAACCGCCCGAGCTTTTTTCGAGCAACTTCCCGCCGGCGTAGCTAAACGTATCGAGACAGTCGCTATCGACATGACGACGGCCTATGAGCTGGAAATCAAGGCGAACTGCTCGCAGGCGGAGATCGCTTATGACCTGTTCCATGTGATCGCGAAACATGGGCGCGAAGTCATCGACCGGATGCGGGTCGATCAGGCCAACCAGCTTCGACACGACTTGCCTGCTCAGAAATTGTTGAAGTCGAGTCGCTGGCTGCTGCGCGACGAACTCAAGCTGCTATGGTTCTACAGGAGGGCCGTCCGGGTGCAGAAGGCGTGGGAGCATTGGATCGAACACGCCAAGCAGAGCGGCATCGCCGCTCTCGAACTGTTTGCACAGCGTCTACAGGGTAGTCTTTGCCGGAACTCACCTGGACGATGCCTTGCTTCGCTCTGCATTTTGCAGTGATATCCGCGCTTGACAAATCTGGCTCCGAACATCAATAATGAAATGGTTGAACCATTTATCTAAAGCGTGAGCTGTAGTGCATCGCGCCCTGGGGACACCATGCAAGCACAGGATATAAAAAACTGGCCTCACCATCTTCCGCACCGGTTAACGGTGCCTGGCACGAACCTGTATAGCAACCTGTTCGTGTCGGCGCAGCGCTTCCCTGAGAAGGCCGCGTTGATTTGCGAAGATGTCTGCCTCTCCTATCGTGAGCTGCTTAGGCGGGTCGACGTACTCGCATCCTTTCTTTACGTTCGATGTGGTCTCGATCGTGGGGCACGAGTGGTCCTATACATGCAGAATTCGCCCGAGTTCATCGTGGCCTACTATGCGGCATTGCGCATTGGTGCAATCGTGGTCACGATCAATCCGATGAACAGGGCGGCTGAGCTTGCCCATTTTTTTGGCGACGCGGATGCGGAGGTCATCGTCTGCGATGGCGATCTTCTCGCGCATGTCGCGGCTGCTAATAGTGAAAACCGGATTCGTCATGCGCTCGTGGCGGGCACAGTTGAAACGGGACCTACAGCGTTCACGGTGACGCAATTCGATGCAGCATTGGAGATGTTCGTCGAAGACGCAGGTGAGCCGGATTTCCTGTTTGATGCTGATCAGCCCGCACTGATCCTCTACAGCTCGGGAACCACAGGCCTGCCCAAGGGATGTGTACACAGCCATAGATCGCTGATGGCGAGCGTCGTGACGTTGACGCACTGGATGTGGATACACTCGGATGCAGTGGTTATGCTGTCACTGCCGCTTTTTCATATCACCGCGATGCAGAATCAGATGAATGCGCCGATCTATTCTGGTGCAACCATGGTGATGTTGAAGCGATGGAACCGCGAGCGAGCCGCAGATCTCGTTCACCGTTACAGGGTTACGCATCTGACCGCGATGCCAACGATGATCACAGATCTGCTGGGCAGCCCACAGATCTCGTCGTTTGATTTCTCGTCGCTGAGCCGCATCGGAGGCGGAGGCGCACAAATGTCCGAGGGATTGTGGGCGCGCATCAAGGAGACTTGGGGCATCGACTTCCTGGAAGGGTACGGGCTGTCGGAAACTGCCCACGTCACGGGTAATCCGGCTGATCATCCGCGCCGGCAATGTCTTGGTGTACCGCTTTTCAATGTGGATCTGCGTGTGGTCGACGCCGATACGCTCGTCGAACTTCCGGCTAACGAGGTCGGCGAAATAGTTGTATCCGCACCTCAGGTTTTTCTCGGTTACTGGCGTAATCCCGAGGCGACGCAAGCGTGTTTTTTTGAACGCGACGGCCGCCGCTTTTTCCGGACAGGCGATCTTGGTTATTACGACGCAGACGGCTACTTCTACCTGAAAGATCGTCTCAAACGCATGGTCAACGCCTCGGGCTATAAGGTGTGGCCTTCCGAGGTGGAAGCAATGCTGTACGAGCACCCCGCCGTGCATGAAGCTTGTGTGATTGCAGCATCGGACCCTTACCGTGGAGAAACCGTCAAGGCGGTCATCGTGTTGCGGCAGGAATCGTCTGGGGCGGTATCGGCCGACGACATCATTTCCTGGTCACGCGAGCGCATGGCTGCCTACAAGTATCCAAGAATTGTGGAGTTCGTCGACGCGTTGCCACGCTCGCCAACCGGCAAGATCGACTGGCGTCGCCTGCAGGAAAGTCAGCGACCTGCTTCACCGCCACCACCCGCAGCAGCAGATTCCACCGAGACACCATGATCAACTATCAAAAACTCAAGAACTGGCGTTTTGATGACGTTGTGAAATCGTACAGCGAACGTGACGCTATCCTGTATGCGCTGGGGATTGGCCTGGGCGCCGAGCCGGAAAATGAACAGGCTCTGGCCTACGTGTATGGTCCCCATCTCAAGGTGCTGCCGACCTACGGCGCGGTGTTGGGTTCTCCTGGATTTTTTGCGACGGATTCGTCTTTTGGTCTGGACGCCAGACGCGTGTTGCATGGTGAGCAACACGTCATATTGCATTCTCCGATACCTGCATGCGCCACTGTGGTCGCCGAGAACCGCATTACGCGAGTGATCGACAAGGGCGATAAGGGTGCCGTGCTCCACGTCGAGCGAGCCTTACGTGAGCAGGGAAGTGGTCATCTGTTGAGCATCTCCGAGCAAGTATTGGTATGTCGCGCTGACGGCGGATTCTCCACTGCTTCGGAGCCTAGCGACGCGTCACCGGAGCCATTGCCTGGAGCGCCACTGCGAGACGCGGACTTTGTTATCGATCTACCGACGCGTCCAGAGGCCGCGTTGATCTACAGGCTTTCCGGTGACATGAATCCGCTGCATGCCGATCCGCGCGTGGCGCAGGCAGCTGGTTTCCCACGACCGATTCTTCACGGGCTCGCCACTTTTGGTGTGGCAGTGCACGCAGTGTTGCGGGCCTGTTGTGATTACGACCCAACGGCATTGCACGCCATGCGCGCGCGATTCTCATCGCCGGCGTTTCCGGGCGACACGATCCGCACGGAAATCTGGCGTGCTGGTACTCAGCTGAACATACGCGCGACTGTACCCGACCGTGGCGTGACCGTACTCAGCAACGGTTTGTTCGAGCTGACCACGCAAGGCGCTGAAGCGCTGGATTCACGCTTGTCACGACAAATAGCATCGGAGGATACAAGGTAATGACGATCTACGGCAAAGCTTATATTGCGGGGGCATACGAGCACCCGCTCCGTAAGGCACCGGACAAGTCGCTCGCGCAGCTTCACGCTGAGTGTGCGAAGGGAGCGCTCGATGATGCGGGGTTAAGCCTTGCGGATGTGGATGGTTATTTTTGCGGCGGAGACGCACCCGGGCTCGGACCATTAAACATGGTTGACTATCTGGGAATCCGTGCACGTCACATTGATTCCACGGATACGGGTGGATCAGCTTATTTGATTCATGTAGCGCACGCCGCCCAAGCAATTGCAGCAGGAAAATGCAGCGTCGCATTGATTACCTTGGCTGGACGGCCGAGGAGCGAAAGCGGGAATACGTTTGTGCTTCGGACCGCCGGCCCTACAGTGCCCGATTCGTCGTTTGAAATGCCATTCAGTCCGACGACAGCGAACATGTATGCCATGGCCGCCATGCGCCATATGCACGAATTCGGTACGACAGCCGAACAGCTTGCATGGATCAAGGTCGCCGCTTCTCATCACGCCCAATACAACGCAAACGCGATGCTGCGCGATGTCGTGACGGTAGAGGACGTGCTCGCATCACCGCTTATCGCGTCCCCACTCCGGAAGCTTGACTGCTGTGTCGTGAGCGATGGTGGAGGCGCGCTGATTGTTACGTCTCCGGAAATTGCAAAGACGTTGTCCCGCCCGCGCGTCAAGATTCTTGGGGCTGGCGAGGCAGTGAAGGGCCAACACGGAGGTGAGATTGACCTGACCTACTCTGCCGCTGCATGGTCGGGCCCTCGCGCGTTCGAGGAGGCGAAAGTCAAGCCATCCGATATCAAGTACGCGTCCATCTACGATAGTTTCACAATCACCGTGCTGATTCAGCTCGAGGATCTCGGGTTTTGCGGAAAAGGTGAGGGTGGACGCTTTGTCGCGGACGGCAATCTGATTTCAGGTGTCGGTAAATTGCCATTCAATACCGATGGCGGTGGTTTATGTAATAACCACCCGTCAAATCGGGGAGGTATGACGAAGGTGATTGAGGCGGTGAGGCAACTGCGTGGTGAGGCTCACCCCAGCGTGCAGGTCAAGAACTGTGATCTTGCTCTGGCACAAGGTACAGGTGGCTCGCTCGGCACGCGTCATGGCAGTGCTACGCTGATTCTGGAACGGGAGTAATTAATGAATACGTCGATTATGGAACAGCACCCATTTTCCAGTCCTCATGTAAATCCCGAGACCGCCCCGTTCTGGCAGGCGGCAAGTGAGGGAAAGCTGCTCCTCAAGCGCTGCGACAGTTGCGGGAAACCACACTGGTACCCGCGCGCACATTGCCCGTTTTGCGGAAGTGCCGTAACAAAATGGGAGCAGGTGAGCGGTCACGGCACCGTATACAGCTTCAGTGTTACCTCCCGACCCGACCCGGTGCCTTATGCGATAGCGTATGTCACGCTGGACGAGGGAGTCACGGTGATGACACGTATTGTTGATTGCGACTTCGAAGATATACGTATTGGAGCCCGGGTCGCTGTCGTATTCAAGGAAACACAGGATGGTCCGCCGGTACCAGCGTTTGCACTAGCGTAGGGGCGGTTGCGTTCGACAGTTTTTCGATATGAAATTTTCCATCACCTCTTGATATTTCCCTATCTATGGACCTGCAAGAAACAGAAGCCGATGCACAGTTCCGGCAGGAGGTTCGCGCATTTATCAGCGAAAACCTGCCAGGACATATTCAGAAGCGCTTACGTAACGGACATTCTGCCGAGCATGATGACATTGTCACGTGGCAGCGCATTCTCAATCGCCAAGGCTGGGCTACACCGAGTTGGCCGCGCGAGGTGGGTGGGCCGGGATGGACTGCCACACAGCGCTCCATTTTTCTGGACGAGCTTTACTCAGCATGTGCGCCGCTTCCTCTCAACCTGAATGTTTCGATGGTGGGACCGCTGATCATCCGATACGGTTCGGAGGAACAGAAACAGCGCTTTCTGCCCGCGATCGCGAACCTTGACCTCTGGTTTTGCCAGGGCTTTTCTGAACCGGGTGCTGGCTCGGATCTCGCGGCGATACGCGCGCGGGCAGATCGAAGCATTGACCCAAGTGTCTACGTTGTGAATGGCCAGAAGATCTGGACATCTACGGCGCAACATGCGGACTGGATGTTCGCATTATTGAGAACGTCGAGCGAGGGGAAAAAACAGGCAGGCCTGACGTTTCTACTGATCGATATGAAGACGCCAGGCATAACGGTGCGTCCGATCATCTCAATTGACGGAGAGCATCACCTGAACGAGGTTTTTCTCGACGATGTGCGCGTACCCGTTGGAAACCGGATCGGAGAGGAAAACAAGGGTTGGGAGTACGCCAGATATCTGTTAGGTCACGAGCGTACCGATGTCGCGGTAATTGGTCGGACCAAGGAACGCCTGCGACACGCACGTACGTTGGCAGGACAGGTAAAGCGCCGTGGTCGTCCGCTAATCGAGGACCCCGTCTTCTGTCAGCACTTGGTCCGGCTAGAGGCGGAGATTCGGGCTCTCGAGGTTACTCAGCTACGCTCCTCTTTACATGGTTCGGCTGAGACGGATGCACAGCGAATTCCGCTGCCTTCGCTTCTTAAATTGAAGGGTACAGAGCTATATCAGGCATCCACTGAGCTTCTCTTTCGGATCGCTGGTCCGCTGGCAGTTGCAGAGGGTGCCGAAGAGCCAGTCCTGGGCGTCGACGAGCATTGGGCCGCGCACTTGGCACCCGCCTATTTTTACTCTCGTGCTCAGTCGATTTTTGGCGGGACAAACGAGATTCAGCGAAATATTCTCGCCAAAGCGTTACTGGAGCTCTAAATGAATTTCGACCTTTCGGACGAACAACGTCAATTGAGAGATAGCCTGGAGCGTCTTCTCTCGAACCGATATCAGTTTGAGCAACGTCAGCAATATTGCGCGACCGATGAAGGATTCAGTCGGGACGTGTGGGCTGCCTATGCTGAGTTGGGGTTGCTCGGCCTTGCGATTCCGGCGGAATACGATGGTTTCGACGGCAGCGCCGTAGATACCATGCTCGTTATGAACTCGCTTGGTTCTGTACTTTCCCTTGAACCATTCCTTGCGACAGTTGTACTCGGTGCAAATGCCGTATTGTGGGCGGGTGCTGCGGAGCAAAAACAGGCGATCTTACCTGGTGTAGCTAGCGGCAGGTTACTTCTGGCCTGGGCGCACGAAGAGCCAGATACCTATGGTGTTTTGCATCACGTCGCTGTCCGAGCAGCAGAGAAGAACGGTCATTGGCGTCTTACTGGCAGGAAATCCACGGTGCTTCATGGCAGAAGTGCTGATAAAATTATCGTCACGGCGCGGAGAGCAGGCGTGGATGACGATATGGGCGGTATTGGTCTATATCTCGTCGATGCCTCGGACCCAGGTGTTATTCGCCGTAGCAAAAAGTTGCGGGATGGAACTCCCGCCGCCAGCATCGAGTTAGTCGATGCTGCTGCGGAACCTTTGGGATGCCTCACGGACGAGGAGTCGTTTGCCTTGGTGGAGCGTGTTGTGCAGGCAGGTGCCGCGGCGTCTGCGGCGGCGGCGGTAGGCGCTATGGAAAGATCACTTCGGCTTACGGTCGATTATCTGAAGGTACGTCAGCAGTTTGGTCGCCCGCTTGCCGAAAATCAGGCGCTCCAGCATAGACTTGTTGACATGCTGGTTGCACTTGAGCAGGCACGTAGCAGTAGCTTGCTGGCGACCATGGCGCTGGGTTATGTCGACGCCGTTGAACGTCGGCATGAACTCTCGGCTGCCCTGATGGTTACAGGGAGCAGTAGCCGATTTGTGGGTCAGCAGGCGGTGCAGTTGCACGGCGGTATCGGGATGACAGAGGAATATCCTGTCGGGCACTATTTCCGGTTCCTTGCAGTCAATGAACAGTTGTCTGGGGATGCGGATCAGCATGCTTCTGAGCTTTCTGCGATGCGCTAACGCGACTGTGTGACCTGAATGCGTGCCGAGACCGCCTATCATCGGAGATCTGATTGAGAGTAGATGGGACGGCGCGCATTCGAAAGCAATGCTTAACGATCCTGTTATGGCAGGAATATTTGGACTGGCATCCATCCACCGATGGATTCTTTGCTTTAAGGAGAGGGCATCGGGGATAACGGTCGGCACACGTACGGGAATTCCAGACCCGGCATGGAGTCCAGCAGATGCTTATGTCTCGCGCGATACGTGATGCACGTATGCGTATGAGCACCCAACCGTTCAGTTAGATTTCCCCAGTGACGATATAAGCGCCCATGTCGTGTATCGGCTCATCGCTACCGGGGCACGTGCGCCCTCCGTCTGAGGTGACTGCGTGACCTCAGACGGAGGGCGCGCTGCCAGTGCTCTTTGGGTGCAGTGCAAGCGCTCTTTTGCCCCATAGGACTACCCGGATCCGTATAGGGTATTGGCGGGTAATTGCAGATGGTCTGGCGACCGCATTAATTGAGCCGAGCCAATGTGCGGTCGGCCTGACCTTGGCGCATATCGAGGGCCAATATTAGAGGGAAATATGGAAGCCACCATTTACGCCAAGATGCTGACCGGTGATATAAGAGGCGGCGTCTGACAACAGGAAACACACTGTCTTGACCACCTCGTCAGGTGTTGACCACCGTCCCATCGGGATCTGGGCAAGCATGCCCTCGCTGAATTTTTCGCCGCGCACGACTTCTGTCATCTGCGTTTCGACTACGCCAAAACAAACCGAATTGGTACGGATTTGATGCTTGCCCCATTCACGGGCCGCAGTCATGGTCATACCGAGCATTCCTGCCTTTGCGGCAGAGTAGTTAACCTGACCGATTGAGCCCTTGCGACCGGCGTCTGACGAAATATTCACGATTGACCCGCCTACTGCGTCCCCGCTTTTGGCCCGGCTGACCATGTGTCGTCCGACAGCCTGCAACCAGAGGAAAGTTCCGGTCAGATGTACGTCGAGCACGCTTTGCCACTGCTCAAGTGTCATCTTTTCGATCATCGCGGGACGAGTGACACCGGCGTTGTTGACCAAACCATGCACAGCACCGAAACGAGACACGGCCTCGCCAACCGCCCGGGACGCGAGTTCGGGATCGACCACACTTCCCGCGACGGCCATAACCCGATCACGGGGTAACTCCGCCACACTGTAGTGCAACGCGTCACTATTGAGATCTACCGCGACGACGTTGCCTCCGAGGTTCGTCACTAGACGAGCAATAGCTTGCCCAATTCCTTGGGCCGCGCCGGTCACAACTACCGTCCGCTCACTGAAATCAATTAATTGGTTCATAAGTATATTGGTTCAACCATTAGTGGAGTGACCATCTTAGATGCTTCGGACGCTTCCGTCAATTTGGCTGTTACCCAGATTGCCTATAGCCTGAACGGCCAGGGACTTGTTTGCAGCCGATTCTTCGGGGGCGAGACTTGGGGAGCGGGTTGTACCTCCGCGGGCCCGCATAGGTCCCGGGAGCGAGCGATGTCGCCCGTTTAGCGTCGATTCTGGGATTTGCGCCTGAATATGTTTCGATAGAGCGCACGGCGCGTGGTTGAAGGCCGCGTACCCCACTGATGCTTCACGGCATGCGGGATCTGAAGAAGTCCTATGTCTCCGCCTAGCACTAGAAAGCGTCTCTTAGCTATGCTGTCGGTTGCTACGATTCATGGTGTCACGGATCGGCGCAAAGGCGCCGGGGATGATCGCCGTATGGCGCCAGTTGGAAGTGGTGTCAAACGTGGATTCGAAGGGCCTTAAGAATGCGGTTTTTTACCGAATTTCGCAATGGCGTTTTCGCCGTTTTCGGGTATTGGATTAGGCTTGCGGAAGCTCTCGCCCTCGATGATGATGCGGTAGGCACCACAGCGTTTCCGGTTTCGATTCTCGTGCTGCTGTACGCGGGAACGTCACCCTACTTATTGATGCTGTTTGGTCTCTTGTACGGAGGGGCGAACGGAATGATGACAATCCTGCGCGGAACGATTGCGCAGGATGCGATGTGGACCGAGGGTAACGGGGCGATCAGCGGTTTGCTCTCGGCTCCGTCGAACATCGTGAAAGGCGTCGCACCCATTTCCGGTGCCGCCTTTTGGACCATCCATCGAGACTATGCGTTAGTCGAGTGGGGAATTCTCGGGGTCTCGCTCGTGTCGACTGCCGCGTTTCTAGTTGCGATGCAATTCGCCCCTCGTCAGCAGGCAATCGATCATCGTGTCGCGGCCGGCGTGATACGGACGTAACATTTAAGAAGCATAACGCGCGACGCATGAAAATGCGTGCAACACGCGCCGAAGACTACGACCTCATGCGGGCCGTGCTGGTCGCGGGTGAACTTCCGGTTGACGACCTCTCGGAAAATTCCCCGATCCGATTCCTCATTGCTGAGTACCCCGGCGCTCCAGTTTGGTGGCTGCATCGGCTTGGAGGTGCATGCTCGCGACGGCCTGATGCGCTCACTGGCGGGTGCAGTCGAACCTGCGAGCGCTTTCGGTCGACGCGGCCTAACGCCGGCACTACTGTTACGCGGGTCCCCGTATGCCTGATTCGAATCCGTCCGCGACCGTCACGGAAGGATACGTCCGATGGGTGCCAGCCATCGAGTTTTTCATGAACTGTGTCAGTAGTTTTGCACTCAGCTGGCGCAGATTTCACTTTCTTTGGCACCCGACATATGCGCCGAGATTTCGGCAGCATGATACGCAGCGCATGGCCGAAGTCCCGGTGAAAAGCGAACCGGATTTGGGCCGCGTGACCTCAATTGAGGTCGGTCGTTTCCTTGGCAACGCGTTTTAGCTGAGTGAGATATTGCCGGTGTAGCCGTTCCAGATGCTCTGTCATCTCCCTACCTGCAGCAGCTTCGTCTCGGGCGCGCAGATGGGATACCAGGCGCCGACGCGAGGGCACCACGGTGCGGGTGAGTTGGGGACCAATTGCATCGATAAACTGCCGGGTGATCTTGATAATCGCTTCCATTACTATCATCATCACAGGGTTGTGTGTTGCTCTTCCGAGCAGTGAATGGAAGGTGAGCAACTCGTCGGTCCAGGCGTTCATGTCCTGGGTTTTCATCGCCCGTTCGGTGGCGTCAATGTTGGTTTCGAGCTGTAGGAGATCATCCTCGGTAGCGTGCCGGCACGCTACCCGTACCACCAGATCCTCAATCCATATGCGTGATTCCGTAAGCTGGGTCGGTGTGATAGCGCCCAGATGGTACAGGTCGAGAAACCCTCCTACTACGACGGATGGGTCTCCTGGGCGGACAAAAGCTCCGCCCTTGATTCCTTTGCGTAGTTCTATCATTCCCGATATCTCGAGAGAGCGAAGTGCCTCGCGCAAGGTATTGCGACTGACGTTAAAAAGCACCGCAAGCTCCCGCTCACTTGGGAGGCGATCGCCGGGTCTTAACTTTCCCGAAGAGATCAGATTTCGTAGCTGTAGGGCAATTTCTTCGAAGGCTCTCGCCGTTTGAACAGGTCTGACGTCAAGAGTGAGGTTGATGACTGGATTTGAAGTCACGATGGCCGCCGTAGTGAATAGCGTCCGGAGTCGGAAGACTCCGGACGAACACCTTGCAGTGTAATTGGATCATCCATAGTACCATTTGATCTGTTGTACTTGATTTGACAAATTGATCTAGGGCTCAATCGCAGTCGGACATTCTCCGTAAGCAATGCGAGGCTGGCGGCGAAAACACGGCTTCCGGAATTCACTGTAATGCAGCGGGTCTTTGGTATAGCGCTGTCACAACATGTCTGCCGCCCCGTATCAGTTGATGCCGGAATCATCCGGCTGAGCGGCTGTTGCCTCAGATCTCCATGAACTTCACCCGCTGGCGACGCCATAGAGGTTCACGCGTCCATCCGCTTGATACGATCTCTTCAATCGGTCGTCGCTCATCGAGCTCTCAACGTGGAGTCGATCGCTGATGCGCCCACAGGTCATCGTTACCCCATTGCCTATCCTCAGAACACGCCGTTAGCTCGTGAAGACGTGACTGATAAAAACAACGGTCCGTCCAGCTGACATGGGTAACGAAGACTGCGCTCTCACATAAGATTTATGATTTTTGCGCCTTCCACTGGAACGGGAGTGGCTTTCGGCCAAGGAACGCGTCAATTGCAGCTTTGGGTTCCGGTGCCGAAAATGCCGCGGCCTGGCTGGAGGCCTCCATGGCGAACATTGCATGCTGGTCCGAGTCGAGAGATGCTGTGAGTGCCGCTTTTGTTAGCGCAAGAGAAGTCGGCGATGCACTGGCCAGGCTGAGAGCAATTTCCCGGGCTCTTTCCTCAATCAGCTCGCTCTCGTGGATCTCCATAACGATGCCAAGATCTAACGCTTCGACAGCGTCAATTTCACGCGTTGAAAAAATGATCTCCTTGGCGCGCTGCAGGCCGACGACCCGAGGTAGCATATACAGTGCGCCGAGATCGGGAACGAGCCCCAGCTTGAGGTGCGACATTGAAAAGCGTGCGCGCGGCGATGCAAGAATCATGTCTGCGGTCAGCGCAAGGGAGAAACCCGCTCCGTAGGCAGGGCCGTCGACCACGGCGATTAACGGGCGGCTGAGATGAAGTAGGTCGTTAATCGCCCTCAGTCCTGTGGTAATGCGTTGCTGCCAGTATACCGCTCCAGCGTCCGCATTCGCCTGGAGGTCTTGAATGTTGCCGCCAGCACAGAAGCTGCCCTGACCACCGGTCAGGACCAGAGCCCGAACCGTCAGGTCATTACGCACCTGTTCGAGCACGGTCATCAACTCCTCACGGAGGAGCGTGTCAAAGGGATTTCGCTTTTCAGGGCGTGAGAGACGAATCCAACCGATGCCTGTTTCGACGGCGAAATTCAGTGTTTTCATTGGCTGTGCTCCGTAATTCCAACCAGTGTGTTCATTCAGCGACCGCCGGCGGCGTTGGACCGTCTCGGAGTGCCGGATAGCATGCACCGCTCCTTCCGAATGGATCGCAACGGCGTATCACTCGGCTGGACTGTTTATTGACCCTTTGATCAACAGGATGCCAGTGTTCTGCTTGTGGCTTCCGTGGGCGTGGCAGGGCTGAATTCGGTAAAGGTTTGGATTGAGTGGTTAAGCATCTGTTTGGCGTTGTGACAAATGAATCGACATGTTTGCCTGTCTACATCAGCACAACCACAATTTAGTTTGTGTCCATAGTGGTCCAGATAACGCTATCAGAACTTCAGTCTCAAACAGTAAGCGGCTCGTCAATGATCACTTTGGTTTCGCATTCCCGCGAGCGCTGGCGGTTGGCCTGCGCACGAAGTGGTAATTGTGCGAGCGTCCTCGATTGCGATTCGACGGCTTCTCGTGGCTCGATCGTATCGCCGCATGATACCGGTATTGTTATAATGGTTCAACCAAATCACGACACCAAATCACGAGACTATTGTCGAACTGGGCTAAGTAGTCGGTCCTGAAAAACTCGAAACGCCTTGCGCAGCAAGGGTTTGAAGCTGAAAGTTGTTGATGCATTTGCAGGAACCTGGCAGATTGTGGGTTGTTTCCTGCAAATTCTGTCGAGGTCTGGATGGGTCCGAAGACAGCGGTGAGCGAGGGCGATTTGTTCCGGCATCCTCTGCGCGAGCAGATCAACCTGAAGCATCCGCTGGTGCGTCTGGCCGATCTGATCAACTGGGATGGATTGAATGCGTCGATGAGCGCGAGCTTCGTCTCACGCAAGGGTCGGCCGGCCACGTCACCGAGGCTGATTGCTGGCTTGCTGTATCTCCAGCATGCGTTCGATCTGTCGGATGAGGACGTGGTCTGGCAATGGGTGGAGAACCCGTATTGGCAGGGCTTCACCGGCGAAACATTTTTACAGACCGAGCCGCCGATCGATCCGTCGAGCCTGACGCGCTGGCGCAAGCGCCTGGGTGAGGCCGGAGTTGAGGAGTTGCTGGCCGAGACGATCGAAGCGGCAAAGCGCGCGGGCGTGATCAAGGCCTCAAGCGCGAAGCGTGTAATTGTCGACACGACGGTCATGCAAAAGGCGATCGCCCATCCAACCGATTCTCGCCTGCTCGAGCGGTGT
>NZ_JQJT01000042.1:0-40425 GCF_000745665.1 Burkholderia sp. WP42
TTCGACCCGAACCGGGCCACGATCGGTGATGACCGTCTTGCCGCTGGCGCCGTTGCGCTCGTTGGCCTGACCGGGCGGCTTGGACTGGCCTGGTCGGTAGCCCAAATGCAGATTCATCTCGGCGCCCATCGCGCGCTCGATGACTGCCTTGTTGAACGCCAGCATCAGGTCCTGAACCTCGGCCGGCGTCATCGGCCCCTTGACCAACTGGTCCAGCAGTTCCTTGGGCAGTTCAGGCAGCGGCCCGCGGGCCGCTGCCTGACGCGCTACAGTTTGCCTTTTCTTCTTCATTGGCATATCCATGACTTTTACACCTCATGATATGCCCCGCCCACGAAATCACGGATAGGTCCTGGCCGACTGTCGCCTGATGCCGTTGGCCGAACCCGACCCGTTGCGGACCTTCGACCTTCCCCAAAGCAGCCGTTCAACGTGCGCGGCTAGATTGGGTTTTGGTTGGCAAGCAGCGCTGATGACTCATCAAACCACCTGAGGAACTTATCGATAGCGTCGGCGGCGGCGGGTATCGATGCATGCAAGGGCTGAACCGTGTCGGAGCCGCGTCGCAGAACAAGAATCTTCGCTGGTTGTGCCGGTGGGCAGAAAATGAAAGCCTTGCCTTCCCGGTCGAATTGCTCGCCCCAATTCGTCAAGAAATTGAAAGCACCATATTTTTCCCGATCGCGCTTGCATTCGAAGATGGTTCGATCGTCGTCTTCAAGCAATTCGTCGCCTTGAGCCCCGTACAGAAGTCGATCAAGACGATCAATTAATTGTTCGTCGCTCAGACCGTCCAGATCACTTCGCCAAAGATTTGGAAGGGCTCCCACGAGCTGTTTGAATCCGAGATATGCCGGATACAAAGAACATCGAGGATTAGAAAAATCCCCTATCGATGTATTTGCGCACCATACTTGCATTCGCCCGTAGACGGCGGAAGGCGGGACCAGACCAGGTTCGATCATGGCTTCGATGGCAAACTCAGATTTTGAACCGAACAACATCGATCAATGTCCGTCCTCTAAATGGCGGCGTTTTGTGATGGATCGCGGTCATTGTCTGCGATTCAGACAACGATGTCGAACGTCTGCTTCTGGCCGTCAAATGCCTATGAATTTGTCGCCGCATCATTGGCTTCAACGGTAATACAGAAGTGCAGTCTGTCCGTCGTTCCGAGATTATTTTCCGTCCACTCCAATGCCGCCGCCGCGATTGTCCGACGGCAGAAATCCGCGGCTTCCGGTATCGAAAGATCCTCCAGACTCGTCGTTCCCTGCGGCGCGTTACCGTGACCGACCCGTCCATCCGGCGACTGAATCCATCCTTCCCAACCCAGGATGCGAATCTTGTTGTTCGCACAGTAGTCGATGGCTGCGATAGCCGCATTTAGCGGAAGGACGATTTCCCTTGGTGAAATCGATTGCAGCGCGATCTCGGGCGGCAAACATTGCAGCTGCATCAGTTGAGTCACTCTTTCAGTTCGGACATCGCCGGATTGTCGGCAATCTAGCCTCATATGTCGAGCGTCCGTTCCTGGCCGGGAAGTCGCCGGTCGGCGCCCGGTGCGGCCCGACCGGCGACTTCCGACCCGGAGCCGACGGTGGACTCAGCAGCGCATTTTCGGCAGCTCCCAAACTACAACGGCCATTCACCCTTGCCCGCCGCTTGCGGCTCGTCGGCCGAAATGGCCATGGCCAAGATTGGCCGCAGGTTGTGGTTAGCGTCCGCTCCTAAACCGTTATCATCAATGGCCGTCCTTTAAGAGAACAACCGATGAGCCGACCAGATTTCGTCAAACACTGGACTGAACTCGAAGAACCGGATGCACATTCCTATCCCGCCGATACCGAGCCCATGGCGCTAGACGCTCCGCTTTCTGCCGCACTCGGCATCACGCGTATTGGTATTCATCATGTGAGGCTTCTACCCGGCCGGAGGACATCATATCCGCACGCCGAAAGTACCGAGCAGGAGTTTGTGTACGTGCTCGAGGGCAAGCCTGACGTCTGGATCGACGGTGTGCTGCATTCCATTGCTGAAGGTGATTCGGTTGCGTTTCCGGCAGGTACGGGAATTTGCCACACCTTCATCAACAATACGAAGGACGAAGTCAGGCTGATGGTGATCGGCGAACGTCCGCGCGACGACAATCGTATTCGTTACCCGCTCAACGAAGCGTACGAACTTACGCGCGCGGACCGCTGGGTGGACTGGCCCGCTAGACCCCTCGGCGACCATAACGGAATGCCGGACTGAGCTTACGCGGATCAACGCGGCGGCTCATGACCCACGATTCGTCCTCGCGAATCGAATGGCCGCTCGCAGGGTGGATCTAACATCTGAACGTCCGCGCAGCGGCGCTAGCGAATGACGCTTCATGGCCGAACTTAGTCAGACACCTGGCGCTGTCTGTTTGGTCTAGTCCAGCCATATACATTTGCTTCGTCGCACTTCGCTCGTCACGCTTGACTCATCTCGCACGATTCGTCTCGCGTGATCGGCGCCCGTACTTCCCCGCTCCCCCCATCACCCCGCATTCACCAACGTCAACCGCGCCTCCAGCCCGCCGCCATCCTCCCGGTTGCGCAGCGTCAGCGTGCCGCTCATCGCGAGCGCGAGCTGCCGCGCGATCGCGAGGCCGAGGCCCGTGCCGCCCGTATCGCGGTTGCGCGACGTCTCCACGCGCCTGAACGGCTCGAACACCGCATCGAGCTGATCGTCCGGGATGCCCGGCCCGCGGTCGCGCACCGCGATCACCGCGCCGCCGTCGGGCGCCGCCTGCACGTCGATCTCCGCTGCGCCCGCGAACTTCAGCGCGTTGTCGACCAGATTGCCGACGATCCGGCGCAGCGCCTTCGGCCGCGTGACGAGCGCGAGCGGCCCGCCGCTGTGCAGCGCGACGTCCTGTCCCGCATCCGTGTAGTCGCACACGATGCTGTCGAGCAGCGCGTCGAGATCAATGCGGCGCGCGGCCTCGTCGGTGCCGTGCAGCGTGCGCGCATACGCAACGCCCTCCTTCACCAGATGCTCCATCTCGAGCAGATCGTGGCGCAGCTTCGCGCCTTGCACGTCGTCGTCCATCGTATCGACACGCAGCCGCATACGCGTGATGGGCGTCTGCAAATCATGCGAGATCGATGCGAGGATCTGCATGCGCTCGGCCATGTACTGCGCGATGCGCTCCTGCATCGCGTTGAACGCGCGGGCCGCGCGCGCGACCTCGGACGGCCCGTTCTCGTCGAGACGCTCGCCCTTCAGGTCGGGGCCGAGCGCGTCGGCCGCCTGCGCGAGCTGGTTCAGCGGCCGCGTCGCGAGCCGCACCGCGAACCAGCAGCACGCAGCCAGCACCGCGAGCTGCAGCGCCAGCACGTACGGCAGCCAGCCCGACAGCGGCACCGTCGACATCGGATGGATGTCGATCGTCAGCGGCGAACCGTCGGTCAGGCGCAGATGCACCTGCAGATGCTCGCGATCGCCGGGAATCGCGTTCGCGGTCAGCGGATAGTCGCCGCCGATGCCGTCCGAGATCGAGCGCTCGACGCGCGCTGACAGGCGCGCCTCCGGCGGCGTGCCGGTCTGCCCCGGCCCAAGAATGAACGTGTAGCTGCGCCGCGCGAGACGCGGCACCCACGCGGCGCGCTGCGCGGGCGGCAGGTTGTCGAGCAGCGCGACCGAACTGGCGACTTCGCGCTCGATGTAGCCCATCATCAGGTTGGTGGTCGCCTGGTCGCGCTCGGTCACGGTCAGCCAGAACGACAGCGTCTGCGCGAGCGCGAGGCCGACGCACAGAATCAGCGCGAGCCGCGCGAACAGCGAACGCGGCCAGTGCCACAACGACAACGCCGACAACGCGCGCGCGTTCATGCGCCACCTTCGACCGCGGTCACCGCCGACGAGAACACGTAGCCCTCGTTGCGCAGCGTCTTGATGTAGCGCGGCTCGCGCGCGCCGTCGCGCAGCCGCTGGCGCAGCCGGCTCACGAGCAGGTCGATCGACCGGTCGAACGGATCGGACTGCCGCCCCTGCGTGAGATTGAGCAGCTGGTCGCGCGTCAGCACGCGCTGCGGATTGTCGACGAACACGCGCAGCAGCCGGTATTCGGCGCCGCTGAGCGCGACCATCGTGCCTTCGGTGTCGAGCAGGTGGCGCCCGGTCGTGTCGAGCCGCCATTCGCCGAACGCGAGCATCGCGGCCGTCTCCGTCACCTGCATGCCGGGCGGCAGCATGCGTGCGCGGCGCAGCACCGAGCGGATGCGCGCGAGCAGCTCGCGCACCGCGAACGGCTTCGCGAGATAGTCGTCGGCGCCCATTTCGAGGCCGATGATCCGGTCGGTTTCCTCGCCGCGCGCGGTCAGCATCAGCACCGGCACGGTACGGAACCGGCCGGCGCGCAGGTCGCGGCACAGCGTGAGGCCGTCCTCGCCGGGCAGCATCAGGTCGAGCACGATCAGATCGGGGGCGCCGTCGTCGAGCAGGTTGCGCATCTCGCGGCCGTTCGCGGCGACCGACACACGCATGCCGTTCTTCTCGAGATAGTCCGCGATCAGTTCGCGGATCGCGCGATCGTCGTCGACGATCAATACGTGGTCGGGCTTGTCCATGGGTGTCTTCGTCGTGATGTGGCGGCTCGCGATGTCCGCTTTTATACCGCAGCGCGGCCGCGCGTTTGTATCTCAATGTATCGCGCCGCCGCGACGACACACAACATTGCACACGCGCCGCTTGGAGGACACATCGCCGATACGTCGGTGCGGCCCAATGGGGATCGTCGAAACCCGTCGGCCGACGCACCCGCCCAGCCGGCCACCGAACCGGAGAACCGCCATGCTGCCCCGTTTCAGAACCGCCGTCGCCGTGGTCGCGGTCGCCGCCACGGCCGCGCTCGCCGCATTCGCCGGCACGCGCGACGATGCCAAGCTGCCCGCATCGGCAGCCGGCATGCAGGCGCCGAACTTCACCGGCATCGAGCGCTGGCACAACAGCGCGCCGCTCACGCTCGACCAGTTGCGCGGCAAGGTCGTGCTGGTCGACTTCTGGACCTACTCGTGCATCAACTGCATTCACACGATTCCGTACGTGAACGACTGGTATCGCAAATATCGCGACCAGGGGCTCGTCGTGGTCGGCGTGCATACGCCCGAGTATCCGTTCGAACGCGATGCCGACAACGTCGCCGAAGCGCTCGAGCGCTTCGGCATCCGCTATCCGGTTGCGCAGGACAACCACTACGACACCTGGCGCGCGTACGGCAACCAGTACTGGCCCGCGCTGTACCTGATCGACGCGAGCGGCAAGGTGGTCTACACGCGGTACGGCGAAGGCGGGTACGACACGACGGAAGCCGCGATCCGCGCCGCGCTCGCGCAAGCACATGCGGCCACCGACGCGATGCAACGCGCGACGCGCACGCAGTAGCTCGCACGGCGGCGCGCGCAGGTGCGGCGCGCGTGCGGATCGGCGCGACTCACTGCCGCTTCGCGTCCGCCTGCTCGAGCATCGCGTCGCCGATGGCCACCTGCCCGTTCGCGATCAGCGCGTCGGCCGCGCCGCGAATATCGTCGGCCGCCTTGGTCTGCGACAGCTTGCGTTTGCCGACGAGCCGCGTGATCTCGATCTGCAGCCCGACGATCGACTGCAGCAGCGCATCGAGATAGTCCTTCGGCGCATCGGCCATCTTCCACGGCACCGGCTGCGACGCCTCGTGCGTGCGCGTGAGCCGCGCGACCACGCCGCGCACGAACTTCTCGTCGTCGCGCACGGTGATGCGACCATACGCATGCACGACCACGTAGTTCCACGTCGGCACCTGACGGTGCGCGACATGCTTGCTCGGATACCAGTTCGGCGAGATGTACGCATCGCCGGCGCGGAAGATCACGAGCACGTCGTCGCCGTTCTCGACTTCCTGCCACAGCGGATTCGCGCGCGCGACGTGCGCATGCAGCTCGCCGAGGCCGCCGTCGCGCGGCAACAGCTCGAACGGCAGATGATTCGCGTCGAGGCCGCTCGCGCCGTGCGTGACGAGGCTGCCGAACGGATGCTGGACGATCAGCTCGCGCAGCGCGTCGGGGTTCGATTCGGCGAAATCGGCAGGGACATACATGGCGGCTCCACAGTGGGACGGGGTTCGGCTGACGGCCCTGCATGGGCTTCGTCATGCGCAGATTGTGCCCGCAAACTGGTTTCTTCTGTAGAACCGGTTGCGAGCAGTTTCAGCAGAACAGGATCGTGGCCCGAACGGCCCGCATCGTGGCAATGCCGTCGCTCGGCGCGCTCCGGCGCGCCGCCGTGCGCCTCGGCGACGTGCGGCTCGGCGACGATCCGCCGTCCACGTGGCGGCTCGCGGCATCGCTGCAGGCGGCGCGCTCCACCGTCGTCGAAGCGAATGCACAACCGAGCGGCAAAGGCTTCGTGGAAGCGCGCGGCGTGGCGGCTTCGATCGCGCAGATGGAGGCGGCCGCCCTCGACCCGAGCGGCGCGCCGCGGCCGCGGGCGCCGCGAAAGGTTGTCCGCGGGCAACAAACGTAATCGTCTGTAAATCTTGCAAGAAAACGGCCGTTTCGGCCCGCGGCAGCCGCTCGCGGTTTGCTAGCATCGCGCCTTTTCGGACCGCGCTCCGCGCTACCGTCGCCGTGAATCGCTTCGTGCCGTCTCTTCGCAATCTGTGGCTCCGCTGCCGCGACCGCGCGCGCGCCTTGTGCGCCGGCGCATGGCAGCGGCTGCGCCATCCGACGCGCCGCGGCGTCGTGCTCGCGCTCGCGGCGCTTCCGCTGCTCGGGCTGCTGGTCCTGCTCGCGTTCGTGCCGTTCACGCCGAGCATCGGCGACATCCGCCGCGCCCGCATCGACCGCCCTGCGCGCGTGCTGTCGGCCGACGGTCAGCTGATCGCCGAGTTCCGGCCCGTGAACCGCGAATGGGTGCCGCTGCGGCAGATATCGCCGCACATGGTCGACGCACTGATCGCGACCGAAGACCACCGCTTCTACGCCCACCACGGCATCGACTTGCGCCGCACGATCGCGGCCGGGCTGCATACGTTCTCGGGCAGCCGCCAGGGCGGCTCGACGATCACGCAGCAGCTCGCGCGCAATCTGTATCCGGACGAGATCGGCCGTGCGCCGACCCTCACGCGCAAGGTGAAGGAGCTGATTACCGCGTTCAAGATCGAGACGGTATACAGCAAGGACGAGATCCTCGAAACCTATCTCAACACCGTGCCGTTCCTGTACAACGCGTACGGCGTCGAAATGGCCGCGCGCACCTATTTCGGCAAATCGGCGGATCAGCTCGACATCGTCGAAAGCGCGACGCTGGTCGGCATGCTCAAGGGCAACAGCTATTACAACCCGGTGCTGAATCCGGAGCGCGCGGTGCAGCGGCGCAACCTCGTGCTCGCGCGGATGGCGGCGCTGCGCATGCTGTCGCCGCAACAGCTCGCGCAATTGCAGCGCCGGCCGCTGCGCGTCGATTTCGAGCCGCAGACCGCGCAACCCGGCCCCGCGCCGCACTTCGCCGTGCAACTGCGCAAATGGCTGATCACGTGGGCCGATCGCAACAACTACGACCTCTATTCGGACGGTCTCGTCGTGCGCACGACGCTCGACGCCCAACTGCAGCAGATGGCCACGCGTGCGCTCGCGCAGCAGACCGAGCGCCTGCAGGCGGTCGCCGACGGCGCGTGGCGCGGCGCGTCCGGTTGCGGGCTGCGCAACGACCTGTTTCGCGGCTTCGTCCGGCAGAGCGCCGACTACCGCGCAGCGCGCGACGCCGGGCTCGCCGACGCGGTCGCGCTGAAGCAGCTCGGCGCGAACCGCGCGTTCATGCGCGCGCTGTGCGAGCGCAAGACGCGCGTGCAGGCCGGCTTCGTCGCGCTCGACCCGCGCGACGGTGCGATCCGCGCGTGGGTCGGCAGCCCCGATTTCGACAGCGAGCCGTTCGATCACGTCGCGCAGGCGCGGCGGCAGCCGGGCTCGACGTTCAAGCCGTTCGTGTACGGCGCCGCGTTCGCGGACGGGATGCGCCCGGACGACACGTTCGTCGATCGCCCGGTCGCGATCCCGATCGGCGCGCACGCGCAGTGGCGTCCGACCGACGCGGAGCCGCCGACGGACGCGCCGATGACGCTGCGCGACGCGCTCGCGCTATCGCGCAACCGCATCACCGCGCAGGTGATGCAGCGCGAAGGCGCGGCGCGGGTCGCGCAGCTCGCGCGCGCGATGGGCGTGCGCGACAGCCCGCTCGACGCGGTGCCGTCGCTCGCGCTCGGCACGAGCCCCGTCACGCTGAAGGAAATGGTGTCCGCGTACGGCACGATCGCGAACCGCGGCGTGTACGTCGCGCCGCAGATGATCACCCGCATCGAAGACCGCGACGGCAAGGTGCTCGCGACGTTCGGCAGCGCGCCGCCCGAGCGCGCGCTGCCGGTCGCGGCCGCGCAGACGCTGATCGACGTGATGCGCGGCGTCGTCGACTACGGCACCGGCGCCGACATCCGCGCGCGCTACGGGATCCGCATCGACGTCGCCGGCAAGACCGGCACCACGCAGGACAACACGGACGGCTGGTTCATCCTGATGCATCCGCAACTGGTGGCGGGCGCGTGGGTCGGCTTCGACGACGGCAGCGTGACGCTGCGCAGCGATTACTGGGGCGCAGGCGCGCACAGCGCGCTGCCGATCGTCGGCACGTTCTTCGATGCGGCGCTGCGTGCGCGCGCGATCGACCCGCGCGTGCAGTTCTCGCCGGATTTCCGGCCGCGCAGCGCGCCGGCGCCGAAGCGGCGTGCGCCGCATTCGGGCCTGTTCGACTGGCTGAAATTCTTCCGCTGACCGGCGCGCGTCAATCCGCCGTGTCGCCGTTCTTCGGCAATTTCGACCGCGCCTTGTGGCCCGGCGCCGGCGACCATGCCGGACGGGTACTGCGTTCGCTGTCGATCACGACCAGATAGCGCCCGGCGATCGGCGTGATGTCGCGATCGTGGCGCAGCACCCACAGCGACCGGCCGGACTCGACGCGCGCCTGATAGTCGTCGTCGAGAATCGCGTGACGGTCGAGGAACGTATTCAGCGAAGCGGGAATCCGCACGCAGCCTTTCGAATGCCGGATGCCGAGCAGCGGCTCCAGACGATCGGGGTCGGTCGCATGCATCTGGAAGCGCATCGGCGACTTGCCGCCCTTGCCCCAACCGCGCTCGCCTTCGACCCAGCCGAAATCGTAGATGCGCATGTCGTGCGCGCCATAGCCGCGAATGCCGTGGTCGTTCATCGTTCCTTCGGCACGGAAATCCATGTTGTCGGGCGAATGGTGGAACACGCCGAGCGGCGTCAGGAAGTGATCGTACTGGCCGGGCCAGCCGGTGCCGACCGGCGAGGCGCCGATCAACAGCCATGCGTTGTCCGGCGTCGCGCGGAAGTAGATGAACAGCGCCTGCACGTTCGGCGCGCGGTCGACCATCGCGACGTACTCGCCGGCGAGGTCGCCGAGATTGGCGTCGGTCAGTGCGCGCTGAAGGCGATCGGCGTATGCGCGCTGGTCGTTGGCGGGCACGTTCAGCCGCCGCGTCACTTCCTGCGCGAAACGCTCGCGCATGTCGAGCGCACGCGCGGTCGCCTCCTTCGCCTGTTCCGCAGACAACGGCGGATGCCGGCGCGGCGGCGTCGGCGCCGGTGCTTCGGCTTCGCTCGCGGAAGTTTCTGCGGTATCCGAGGCGGCGGATGCGGCCGAAGCAGCCGATGCGCCGCTGACAGGCCGAGCGGGATGCGAGTGATGCGCGGCGGCGGCAGACGACGGCGCCGCCGACGACGCCGGATGCGCCGCGGCGGCATGCCGAGCCGGAGAAGATGCCGATGAGGAGCCGGGCGCGGCAGACGCCGGCACGTCGGATGCGCCGAAGGCCGGCTGCGGGACGAGAACGGAAACGGGGAGCGCGGCGGCGAGCCACACGAAGGCGGCGACGGTGCGCGTACTGCAACGCGGCACGGGGAATCGCCGCGTCAGGTCGGAAAGCATCATGCGATCGGAGCCATCGGCCGATCCGGCCGCCGGACATAGCGAGCGGCGCAACGCGCGCGAGCTTCGTCGGTACGTGGAACGCATCGCATGCGCGCCGCGCCGACGTCTCGCCGGGGCGAAGCCGCTCGTGCGGGCAACACGTTCAGCCCGATGGCGGTCAATGAGTCGTGAGGTCTTTCATTCTACCTGCGCACGCATTGGACGGCAGCGTGGCGGGGCGTGGGGCGCGCACCGAGCGTTTTGCTCTTGGCTTCGGGCTTCGTTCGCCGTTCGCCGTTCGCCCTGCACGAAGCACCAAGCGTCGCGCAACGTAGCGCGCCGCCCGGCCGCCTGCCCCACACCCGCGCGACAACTACTTCGAAATCGCCTCGAGCGCGATGCCGCGGGTGCGCGGCCCCATGAACCCGATCGCGGCCATCACGATCACCATCGCGCCGGCGATGAACGCGAACACGCCGAACGTACCGAAGCCCTTGAGCACGGCGGCGATCACGAACGACGAGAAGATCGCGGAAAAGCGGCTCCACGAATAGACGAAGCCCACCGCGCGCGCGCGGATCGACGTCGGGAACAACTCGGCCTGATACGCGTGGAAGCTGTACGACATGATGTTGCTCGCGAGCGTGAGGCCGATGCCGAGCACGATCAGGAACGCGCCGACGGTCGTCTGGCTGAACAGCAGCCCGCAGACGACGATCGCCGCCGCCATCGCGACGATCACCGACTTGCGCTCGAAGCGATCCGCAATCACCAGGCCGATCAGCGGACCGAGCGGCGCCGCGAGCGCGATCACGCTCGAATACATCAGGCTCGACGTGATCGTGATGCCCTGCTTGATCAGCAGCGTCGGCACCCAGTTCGCGAAGCCGTAGAAGCCGACCGTCTGGAACACGTTGAAGATCGTCATCATGATCGTGCGGCTCCGATACGGCGGCACCCACATGTCGCGGAAGCGGCCGCGCGGCGGCACCGGCTCGGGCGGCGCGGGCGGCGGCAGCGAGCGGCCGTATTCGGCTTCCACCTTCGCCTCGAGCGCGCGCATGATGCGGTCGGCCTCGTCGACGCGCCCCTGCTGCGCCAGCCAGCGCGGGCTTTCCGGCAGCTCGCGGCGAATCCACCAGACGAACAGCGCGCCGTGCGCGCCAATCAGCACGACCCAGCGCCAGCCGTCGAGGCCGAGCGGCGCGTGCGGCACCAGCAGGTACGCGAGGAACGCGACCACCGGCACCGCGACGAACCCGACCGCCTGCTCGCACGCGAACGCGCGGCCGCGGATCTGCTTCGGCACCAGCTCGGAGATGTACGTGCCGATCGTCACCATCTCGACGCCGAGGCCGAGACCGACGACGAAGCGCCAGAAGTTCAGCCCGCCGGCCGTGTCCTGGAACGCCATCACGACGTTGGCGGCCGTGTACCACAACAGCGACCACGTGAAGATCGCACGGCGTCCGAAGCGATCGGCGAGAAAGCCGCATGCGATCGTGCCGATGAACAGGCCCGAGAACAGCGCCGCGATGAAGCTCGCGACGCCCGTGGTGCCGAACAGCCCGTGCGTGGTCGCCGACAGGATGCCGCTCTTCACGAGGCCCGGCGCGACGTAGCCGCTGTACAGCAGATCGTAGAGTTCGAAGAAGAAGCCGAGGCTCAGCAGCACGACGAGCTTCCAGACGCTGCGGGTGGGCGGCAGGCGGTCGAGGCGGGCCGAGATTGTGCCCGCGTCGATGGTGGAGGACGGGGCGGCTGCCCGTGGAATGCTTTCCGATGAGACCATCTTGGTCGTGTCTCCTGATCGTGTCGTATGTTGTTGTTCGCCGGCCGGCCGGCCGCCGCGTCGACGATTCGCTGCATTGTACCGGCACGCCGCACGCGCCGGCTCGGATGGTCCGAGGAGCGCGACGCCGCGCGGGCACACCGCTTCGCAGCCGGGCGATATGTAAATTGCGTAACGATGTGTCGGCGCATCGCCATCGGTGCGCGCAGGCCATGCGCCGCCGCAGCCGCCCGCGAAAGCCGGCGCGGCCCCGTCGGCACGGGCGTCCGGCGTCGCCGCGCGCCCGCGCGCGTCCGCCGGCGCATGCCTGCGCGCCGAGGCCGCGCGGCACGACCTGCGCCACCGCCCGCGCCGCGCCCGGTAACATGCTAGCGGTCCAACTTCCCGCCTCCCCGGCGCCATGCGGCGGCCGGGGTCGTCAGCAAAACGCAAGCATTCCATGTCAATACCACGACTTTCCACCTACGCACGCCGCATCGCGCTGATCGCACTGCTGCAGTTCGCGGCGATCGCGACGGCCGCCGCGTTTCCGGCGGCCGCGTCCGCACCGGGCGCGAGCGGCGTCGGCGTCCCGGTGCCGACCATTTCGGTGAGCGACGCGCTCGCGCAGCTCAAGCAGATGCAGCTTCAGCAGGACCGCATCAAGCAGCAGACGTCGACGGCAACCAACAGCAAGGAGCTCGACGAACTCGGCGACGCGACCCAGGAGCTGAGCGCCGACGTCGACAAGCTGCAGAGCGAGCTCGCGCCGCAGCGCACCCAGGTGCAGGCGCAGCTCGACGTGCTCGGTCCGCCGCCGGCGCCCGGCGCGTCGCCCGAAACGCCGGCGGTCGCGCAACAGCGCGCGACGCTGAACGCGCGCAAGACGCAGATCGACGCGGCGCTGAAGCAGGCCGCCGACCAGAAAGCCAATCTCGCGAACCTGGCCGACCAGTTCGCGAAGCTGCACCGCAGCCTGCTGCGGAACCAGCTCGCGTTCCGCTCCGGCAGCATCTTCGGCGCCCAGTTCTGGCTACCGCTGTTTCATCTGGCGCCGGAGGACGTGAAGCGGCTCGACGCCTTCGACGCCGAGCTGCGCGACATGCTGCGCTCGTCGTGGACGCCGGGCCAGCGCGCGATCACCACGCTGCTGGTGCTCGCCGCGTTCGCGGCGTGGCTCGGCGGCCGTCGCGTCGTCGAGCGCGGCCTCGCCTGGGTGTGCCTGAACCGCTTGCCCGCCACGCGGCTGCGGCGCAGCGCGCTCGCGCTGGCGACCGCGCTCTCGACGCTGCTCGCCACCGCGGTGGCCGTGCAGATCCTCTATCTCGCGCTCGCCCGCCATTACGAGCTCACGCCTGCGATGAGCGATCTGTGGGACGCGTTCGCGAAGCTCGCGGTGACCTGCGCGCTGATCGCCGGCCTCGGCCGCGCGCTGCTCTGCACCCGCCATCCGTCGTGGCGGCTGCCGGCGCTCGCCGATTCCGTCGCGCTCGCGATGAAGCCGTTCCCCGGCGTGCTGGCCGCGCTGCTGCTGGTGTCCGGCGCGCTCGAATCGATCAACCGCATCGCCGACACCAGCCTGTCGGTCACGCTGCTCGGCCGCGGGATCGTGTCGCTCGTCGTCGCGCTGACCGTCGGCGCGTCGCTGCTGCGCGCCAACCGCGTGCGCAGCGCGCTCGCGGCGGCCGGCGAGGCGCCCGAACAGCGCTCGACGCTCGCCGGGCTGATCCATGCCGGCGTCACGCTCGCGATCGTCGCTTCGCTGGGCGCGCTGCTGATCGGCTACATCACGGTCGCGCGCTTCATCACGTACGAGCTCGTGTGGTTCGAGATCGTGCTGTGCAGCGTCTACATCCTGATCCAGCTGACGCGCGACGCGAGCGAAAGCCTGTTCTCCGCGAATCTGTCGACCGGCAAGCAGATCAAGCATCTGTTCGCGCTCGACGACCGGCATCTCGAACAGGCGCACACCGTCGTGTCCGGCCTCGGCACGAGCCTGCTGATGCTGGTGGCCGCGATCGCGCTGGTGACCGGCGGCTTCGGCACGACGCCGGGCGACTTGCTCGACAGCGCGGTCACGATGATCGGCGGCGAGCGGCTGCAACGCCTGAACATCATGCCGGACCGCATCATGAACGCGGTGATCGGCTTCGCGATCGGCTTCTACCTGCTGCGCTCGGTGCGCCGCTGGCTCGACAACGAGTTCATGCCGGCGCTCGGCATGGATGCGGGCATGCGCGTGTCGCTCGTCACGCTGTTCACCAACGTCGGCTACGTGCTGCTCGTGCTGATGACGCTGGGGCTGCTCGGCGTCAAGTGGAGCAATCTCGCGTGGATCGTCAGCGCGCTGTCGGTCGGCATCGGCTTCGGCTTGCAGGAGATCGTGAAGAACTTCGTGTCGGGGCTGATCCTGCTGACCGAGCGTCCGGTGAAAGTGGGCGACATGGTGAGCATCGCGGGCGTCGAAGGCGACATTCGCCGCATCAACGTGCGCGCGACCGAGATCCAGCTCAGCGACCGCTCGACGGTGATCGTGCCGAACTCGCAGCTGATCTCGCAGAACGTGCGCAACGTGACGATGGGCAACAGCACCCAGGGCGTGGCGACGCTGATGCTGACGTTCCCGCTGAACACCGACCCCGAGCAGGTGCGCGACCTGCTGCTCGACGCCTATCGCGAGCACCCGGCGATCCTCGACAAGCCGGCGCCGTCGGTCACCTTCAGCCAGCTGACGGCGGACGGCATCACGCTCAGCGTGACCGGGTACGTGGCGAGCCCGCGCATCGCGAGCTCGACGAAGAGCGACCTGCTGTTCGAGATCCTGAAGCAGCTGCGCGCGGCGAAGATCACGCTTTCGACGCCGCAGGTGCTGGTCGTGCAGAACATGCCGACGAGCGACGGTGCCGCGCCGCACGAATGACCGGCCGCACGCGCACCGCCCTGTCTTGGCGGTACGCGCGCGCCCGTCGCCATGAAAAAGGCCGGCTGCCGCTTGCGCGGCAACCGGCCCTCGTCGGTCGAACCCGATGCGCGCTATCGCGCGCGCGGCGTCAGACGTCGAACTTCACGCCTTGCGCCAGCGGCAGCTGACGGCTGTAGTTGATCGTGTTCGTCGCGCGGCGCATGTACGCCTTCCACGCGTCCGAACCCGACTCGCGGCCGCCGCCCGTTTCCTTCTCGCCGCCGAACGCGCCGCCGATCTCCGCGCCGCTCGTGCCGATGTTCACGTTGACGATCCCGCAATCACTGCCGGCCGCCGACATGAACTGCTCGGCCTCGCGCATGTCGTTCGTGAAGATCGCCGACGACAGCCCTTGCGGCACCGCATTGTGCACGTCGATCGCCTGTTCGAAGTCGTCGTAGACGAGCACGTACAGAATCGGCGCGAACGTCTCGCGCTCGACCACAGCCGATTGCTTCGGCATCCGCACCAGCGCCGGACGCACGTAATACGCATCCGCATGACCGACGTCGACGCGCTCGCCGCCCTTCACTTCGCCGCCCTGCTCGCGCGCATCGGCCAGCGCCTTCTGCATCGCGTCGAACGCCGCGCGATCGACCAGCGGGCCGACCAGCGTGCCTTCCTCGAGCGGGCTGCCGACCTTCACCGACGCATAGGCTTTCTCGATGCGCGGCAACAGTTGATCGACGATGCTGCGATGGACGATCAGACGGCGCAGCGTCGTGCAGCGCTGGCCGGCCGTGCCGACCGCCGCGAACGTGACGGCGCGCACGACGAGATCGAGGTCGGCGCTCGGCGCGACGATCATCCCGTTGTTGCCGCCGAGTTCCAGGATGCCGCGCGCGAGGCGCTGGCTCAGCACCTTCGCGACTTCCTGGCCCATCCGCACGCTGCCCGTCGCGCTGATGACCGGCACCTTCTTCGACGACGTCAGCACCTCGCCGACGTCGCGCATGCCGAGCACCAGCTGGTGCAGCCCTTCGGGCGCGACGCCCGGATGCGTCCGGTCGAATTCGCGCAGCGCCTTGGCGAGCAGCTGATGGCATGCGATCGCGGTGAGCGGCGTCTTTTCCGACGGCTTCCACACGACCGGATCGCCGCACACGAACGCGAGCGCCGCATTCCACGCCCACACCGCGACCGGGAAATTGAACGCCGAGATCACGCCGCACACGCCGATCGGGTGCCACGTCTCCATCATCCGGTGGCCGGGGCGCTCGGACGCGATGGTCAGGCCGTAAAGCTGGCGCGACAGGCCGACCGCGAAATCGCAGATGTCGATCATTTCCTGCACTTCGCCGAGGCCTTCCGACGTGATCTTGCCGGCTTCCAGCGTGACGAGGCGGCCCAGCTCGGCCTTGTGCTCGCGCAGCACGTTGCCGAACACGCGCACGAGTTCGCCGCGCACCGGCGCCGGCACCGTGCGCCACTTGAGGAATGCGGCATGCGCGGCGTCGATCTTGCGCTCGGCGTCGGCGGGCGAGTCGATCGCCAGCGTCGCGAGCGTCGCGCCATCGACCGGCGAACGCGCGGTCAGCGCATTGCCCTTCCACTGGGCGAGATCGATGTCGAGCGCGGCAAGAATGTCGTTGAATTGCATCACTTCCTCTTCAGGGACAGATTGATCGGTGCGGCGGCGACGCCGCCCGCGTGATTCGATTGGAGCGCGTTCGCGCGCCGCGTGCAAGCGCACGCACGGCGGGGCGAGTACGGCAGCGCTGTGTCGCGCCTCGGGTGGATGCCGTCGCCGGGCCGTGGAGGACGGCAAACCCGCGCGCCGTAACGCACGATCCATGCATCACATTGTCGATGGCCACAAGTCGCGCCGCTATTGATATTAACTCACGACTTCATGCGCAAAACGCAACAACTGGGCTGGCCGAAGCGGGGCGTGTCGGCGCGCCGAGCCGACATGTCTAGCGCCGATGGGCGGCACGCATGCGCCGGTGCGGCGCGCAGCAACTTGATGACGATGCGGCATTACCCGGTATGCAAATTTCGTTTGCCGCGCGGGCGACTTGCACACACGAACGAGGTGGCGCCGGCGTGCTCCGCATCCGGCGCGCCCACGGCCGTCGGCCAATGGCGACACGACGCCCTTCGCTTCCACGACGACAGCCCACCCGCCGCGATACGGACCCGCCATTCGACGCGGCGCCCACGTTCAGGCAAGATCGACGCGCGCCGCGCGCCCCGTTCGTCGTCCATCGTCACCGAAAACGCATGCAAAACTTCTACGAAGCCACCGTTACG
The DNA here is from genome assembly GCF_000745665.1 of Burkholderia sp. WP42. Taxonomy (NCBI): domain Bacteria; kingdom Pseudomonadati; phylum Pseudomonadota; class Betaproteobacteria; order Burkholderiales; family Burkholderiaceae; genus Burkholderia; species Burkholderia sp. WP42. The sequence continues at coordinate 16,977 of NZ_JQJT01000042.1, forward strand.
CGCCAGCCTTATCCGCAACTGAGCGGCCCGATCGACACCCGCGTCTGCATCGTCGGCGGCGGCCTCGCCGGCCTGTGCACCGCGCTCGGCCTCGTCGAGCGCGGCGTGCGCGACGTCGTCGTGCTCGACGGCGAACGGGTCGGCTTCGGCGCGTCGGGCCGCAATGGCGGCTTCGTGTTCGGCGGCTACAGCCTCGACAACGCGGCGCTGCTGCGCACGCTCGGCCGCGACGAAGGGCGCCGGCTGTACCGGCTCACCGTCGATGCGGTCGACCTGATCCGCGCACGGATCGCGCGCTACGGCATCGACTGCGACATCGTCGATCGCGGCGTGATGCTCGCGAACTGGTTCGACGATCCGTCGCGGCTCGACGGCGTGCGCACGCTGATGAAGCAGGAATTCGACGTCGACTGGGCGCCGGTCGCGCGCGACGCGCTGCGCGCGCAGCTGAAGACGGCCCGCTATCACGGCGGCCTGTTCGAGCCGAACGCGTTCCACTTCCATCCGCTGAAGTACGTTCTCGGCGTCGCGGCCGCCGCGGCGCACGGCGGCGCGCGCGTGTACGAACGCTCGGCCGCGCTCGGCATCGCGCGCGACGGCGCCGGCTACGTCGTGCGCACCGCGCAAGGCTCGGTGCGCGCGCAGCACGTCGTGTTCGCCGGCGGCGGCTATGCGCGCGGCGTGTCGCCGCGCATCGAGCGCGCGGTGCTGCCGATTGCGACCTACGTGATCGCGACCGAACCGCTCGGCGCGCGGCTCGCCGACGCGATCGACGCGCCGTACGCGATCTACGACACGCGTTTCGCATTCGACTACTACCGGCCGCTGCAGGACACGCGGATCCTGTGGGGCGGCCGCATCTCGGTGCTCGATCGCGGCCCCGACGCGATCGCGCGGCTGCTGCGGCGCGACCTGCTGCGCGTGTATCCGCAGCTCGACGGCGTGAAGATCGACCATGCGTGGGGCGGCCTGATGAGCTACGCGCGACACAAGATGCCGCAGATCGGCCGCGACGCGGACGGCGTGTGGCACGCGGTCGCCTTCGGCGGTCACGGGATGGCGCCGACCACCGTCGCCGGCGAAGCGCTCGCCGCCGCATTGGCCGGCGAGCGGCCCGTGCCGGCCGGCTTCGCCGCGTTCGGCCTGACGCGCACCTACGGGCTCGCCGGCCTCGCCGCCGCGCAGCTCACGTACAGCGCATTCCAGGCCCGCGACGCGCTCGCGTCGCGGCGACGCTGAACGGCCGCCGCCCGGCCGAAAGCGCGCGGCCGATTAGAGCGGAAGATCGGCGTGGCGGCCATTTGCTGCATGCTAGAATGATTTTTTCCCGCCGCCGCGAACCCAAAACAAATCACATGAAAGCTGGAAGCAAGACCGCCACGTCCGAAAGCCGAGCGCTTGCGACCGAAGCGCGGCGCAAATACGATCCCGAGCAGACCAAACGCAACATCCTCGACGTCGCCACGCAGGAATTCTCCGCGATGGGCCTCGCCGGTGCGCGCGTCGACGCAATCGCCGAGCGCACCAACACGACGAAGCGGATGCTCTACTACTACTTCGACAGCAAGGAAGGCCTGTACGAGGCCGTGCTCGAAAAGGTATACGGCGACATCCGCGCGCTCGAGCAGGAACTGCACGTCGGCGACATGGAGCCGCGCGAAGGCCTGCGCCGGCTCGTCGAATTCACGTTCGACTATCACGACAAGCATCGCGACTTCGTGCGCCTCGTGTCGATCGAGAACATCCACGGCGCGAAGTATCTCGAACAGCTCAAATCGTTCAAGAGCCGCAACGTCAGCATCATCAAGACGCTCGAGCAACTGCTCGAGCGCGGCGCGGCGAGCGGCGCGTTCCGCCAGGACATCGACGCGTTCGACCTGCATCTGCTGATCAGCTCGTTCTGCTTTCACCGCGTGTCGAACCGCTACACGTTCGGCGCCGCGTTCGGCCGCGATCCGTCGGCGCCGCGGCTGCGCGTGCGGCATCGCGAGACGATCGCCGACTCCGTGCTGCGCTACGTCGCCGCCTGACACCGCGCGAACGCGTCCGCGAGCCACGTGCCGCGGGCGCCTCGTTCGCGCAATCGCACGCACTTCCCCTCCCGCAACGAGCGCGGCGCCGCGTGCCGCCGAATGACCCGCGGCATGTTCGCGACGTAGCGCGTCAGTCCGTCGGCGCGACCGACGCCAGCGCGATCCGCGCCTTCTGTTCCGGGCTTCCCGCCACGAAGTACTTCTTCGCCCAGCTCGCGTCCGGCGCCAGTGCAAGCCGCTGCTGCGCGCCGCCGCCACGCCGTTTCGTGTCGATCGACAGCGCGCGTGCGCGGTAGTGCTCGTAGAGCCGCAGGAATTCCGCGAGATAGATCGCCGCGATCCGCGCGTCGCGAATCTCGAGCAGGTTTTCGTCGTTGTACTGCTCGGAATTGCGGCTCATGTTCGCCGAGCCCGTGTACACGACCGGGTTCGCGCCTTCCGCATCGATCACGATGAACTTGTGGTGGACCACGACCGGCGGATAGGCAGGCGCCGGTTCGCCGGGGAACAGGCGCAGCTCCGGCTCGAAACCCTGCGGCACCGTCGCCGGCGAGAAGTACGCGGCGTCGATCACGTCGCGATGATCGCGCCGGCGATGGTAGAGCTCCAGATTCGCGAGCGTCGCCGCATCGAGCGTGCGGCCGTCGTGCTGCGCCGCCTCTGCGTTCGCCGCGCCGGCGACATTGATGCGGTTCACCAGACCGAACATCATCAGCCCGCGATCGCCGGCGGCGAAGCATGCGTCGCGCAGCGCCGCGTCCGTCGGCATGAACAGGCAGAACGACACCGAATGCTTCGCGGCCGCGATCGCGGCGACGATCGCATCGATCGCGGTGCGCTGCCCCGCCGGCTCCGGCGAGAACGCGACGCGCACCTGCGCACTGCCGATCGCGAGCACCTCGGACCAGCCCGGCGACAACTTCGCCGTCTCGGCGATCGACGGATTCGCGGCCAACGCATGCGCACGGGCTTCGTACAACGCGGCCAGCGCCGGCGAGTCGAACGCATGCAGCACGTTGGCCTGCTCGGTCAGCCCTTCGGTCGTGAAGTTCGCGGAACCGGTCAGCACGCGCGCGGGCAGCGCCGCATGCGCCGGCGTGTCGGTCACGATGAACTTGTCGTGCATGATGTGCGTGCGGTCGCGCGGCGCGAGCGTCGCGAGGCCCCGCAGCGCGTCGACGGCCGGCTGGTTCGGCGACGGCAGCGGCGGCTCGTTCTTGCGGGCGATCGCGTGCGCGTCGTAGACGATCGCGAGCGACGCGTCGCCATGCCTGCGCCCGAACGCTTCGAATGCGGGCAGCGCCCACAACGTGTCGGTCAGGTGATAGACGGCCGATGCCGCGCGCGATGCGCGGTCGAGCATGTTTGCGAACACCTGCTCCATGTCGTTCGCGAGCCAGGTGCGCAGCTTCAGCGCCTGCGCCGCGCTCGGCGCGTGGTTCGGCGCGACGCCCAGCGCCGCGACCTGCTTCGCGAACGCCTGCGAACTCACCACCGCGCGGTTGAACCACGTGCCGATGCCGTCCACGATGTGCGCGGGCAGCACGACGTCGCACGCGCCGGCCTCGGCGTCGAGCACCTGCAGACGCTCGGGCGTGCCGACCACCGGAAACACGTCATAGCGAAACGATGCGCCGCGATCCTGCGGGTCGATGCGCGCGTCCCACCACATGAACTTCTGGATCGGCGCCTGATCGGTCGGCGCGTCGCCCTGCGTGTCGGCGGCCGGGCCGTCGAACGTCAGCCGGTTCGGCAGCCAGCTGTCCGGTGCGCGCGTGCGGCCGTCGGCCGAGCGGAATCCCGGCGTGCGCCGGATCGCGAAGCCGAGAAAGTCGCTGCGCGACGCGGCGTCGGGCCAGTCGAAGGCCAGCAGCACCAGGGTCGGGGAAAGATAGCTGCGTACGCTGACGGTCATTCATTGCTCCTGCCGTGCGGGCCGGGCCAGAGGAAGGAGTCAGTGTCGGCGGCGGTTCTTCCCGTGCGATGACGGTCGGATGAAGGTTCCGTGTCCGCGCCGCGTCAGTCGCAGACGAGCAGCTCGATGCCCCGAGCGGTCAGCGCGCGGCGCACGGACTTGTCCGGCGCGCGCTCGGTGACGAGATATCGCGCGGCCGACGTGCCGTTGATCCGCACCGGCGTCACGCGGCCGAACTTGGAGTGATCGGCGACGATGATCGCCGTACCGGCCGCCGCGATCATCCGGCTGCGCACTTCGGCCGCGAGCCGCGAGTAATCGGTGCAATCGCCGTCGACGGTGATCCCGCCCGCGCCGACGAACGCGAAGTCGACGTGGTATTGCGCGAGCTGCTGGATGGTGTCGAGCCCGAAGGTGGCGTCTTCGTCGTCGGACAGTTCGCCGCCGAGCAGCGTCACGCGATTGCCGTTGCGACGCGCCAGCACGAAGGCGGTGCGCCAGTCGTTGGTGTAGACCGACAGCCGGTGCCGGTCGGTGAGCGCGAGCGCGACCGCATGCGGCGTGCTGCCCGAGTCGATCAGCACCGACGCGTCGTCCGGCACCAGCTCGGCCGCGCGCCGTCCGATCGTGCGCTTCGCAGCGGCGTTCGCGGCCTCGCGCTCGGACAGGCTCGGCTCGCGCCGCTCGGCCGCCAGTGCGCCGCCGTGCGTCATCACGAGCAATCCGCGTGCGGCGAGCGCGTTCAGGTCGCGCCGCACGGTCTCGCGCGACACGTCGAGCGAGCGCACCAGTTCGGCGACCGACAGCGCACCTGCGCGTCCGAGCTCCGACAGGATGTATTGATGACGTTGTTCCGCCAGCATCGCAAGGCGCCCGAGGCGACTGGTGGTGAAAGAGCCGGTCATTGTATTACGGCGGTTTGACGGGCATTTGACGGCATCGGTGCGCGGGCGCGCGCGACGAATGCGAAATTCTGTATTGCCCGATGTGCGTGAATCGGCACGGCGCGCGATTGCTACACTCTTGCGTTCCGCCGACCGACAGCCATCAAGGGGCTCGCGCAATGTATCGCAAAGGCAGTGTGCTCGAAATCCAGTTTCCGCCGGAACGACTCAACGACGGCGCCGGCGATCCGTACTGGATCGACCTGACGCTCGACGAGGCGCGCCGCCTGTATGAACAACTCGCCGCGCGCTTCGCGACCGAGGCGCGCGCGAATCAGCCGCTCGATACGTTCTCGCTCGACTGATCCCCGCTTCGCGCGCCCGATGCGCGGTGAGCGGTGAGCGGTGAGCGGTGAGCGGTGAGCGGTGAGCGGTGAGCGGTGAGCGGCGAGCGGCGAGCGGCGAGCGCATCGTCGCATGCGGCGACGCGACCGGCCGAGTGCAGAATCCGACAAGACGCCGACGCCGCCCTGTCCGATACTGACCGGCTCCACGTTCCGTCCGGCCGTATCGCGGCCCGCCACGCATGCTGAACTCCATCGTCGCCGCGGCTTTCGTCGCGCTATGGTCGACCGGCTTCATCGTCGCTCGCGCGATCAAGCCCTACGCCGATCCGAACCTGTTCCTGCTCGCGCGTTTCGCGGGCACGGCCGTGTTGTTCGGCGCGGTCGCGCTCGTCGCGCGCGCGCCGTGGCCGGCGCGCCGCGAATGGCCGCGCCATCTGATCGCGGGCGCGTTGCTGCAAGGCGTTTATCTCGGCGCCAGCTATTGGGCCGTCGCGCAGGGGCTCAATGCGGGCGTGATGGCGTTGCTCGGCGCGCTGCAGCCGCTCGCCACCGCCGTGCTCGCCGTCCCTTTGTTCAACGAACGGCTGCCCGCGCGCGGCTGGCTGGGAATGGCGCTCGGGCTCGCCGGCGTCGCGCTCGTGCTCGCGCCGAAGGTGACGGGCGGCGTCGCGCCGCCGCCGGGCGCCGCGCCCGCGTGGTTCGTCGTCGCCGTGTCGGTGCTGTCGGTCGGTTCGATCACCGCCGGCTCGCTGTACCAGAAGGGCAAGCTCGCGCAGAACGACCTGCGTACCGCCGTGGCCGTGCAGAACCTCGGCGCGGCGATCGTCGCGGCGCTGTTCGTCGTGCTGCTGCACGAAACGCGCTGGATCGGCGCGCCGGCGCTGTGGGTGTCGCTCGCATGGGGCGTCGTGTTCCTGTCCGGCGGCGCGGTCACGATGCTGATGTGGATGCTCCGGCGCGGCAATGCGGCGCGCGCGACGTCGTTGCTGTTCCTCGCGCCGCCGCTCGCCGCGCTGCAGGGCTATCTGCTGTTCGGCGAGACGCTCGCGGCCGTCCAGCTCGGGGGGTTCGCGCTCGCGCTGGTGGGCGTCGTGCTCGCGCGGCGCTGATGCGAGGTCGGCGCGCGGTTGCGCGCGAGCGAAGCGCCGACGCATGTGCGCGGTCGTACGCCATCGACGCCGTCGCTGCACGTAGGCGAAGCACCGGCGCACGTGCATGTGCACGGTCGCGCGCCACCGCTTCCGTCGCTGCCGCAAGCGACGCACCGGCGCACGCGTGAGGCCGCGCGCCGTCGCCACCGTCGTCGCAGGCAGACGGAGCGCCGTTCGCGCGCGCGGCCGTACGCCATTGCACGCAACCGAAGCATCCGCGCAAGCGGGCGCCCGCCACCACGCCACCGTCCTCGCACGCAACCAAGCCCCGCCGCTCCATGCCCCCACGCGTCTCACCGATGCAACGCCCTCTCCCCGCATGCACGCGCCGCGCGGCACCCGCCCGCGATTGCGCTTATGATGGGCGCCTCGAATTTTCGTTCCGGAACCACTGACATGACATCCGCCGATTACGCCAGCCGCCAACGCGCGATCATCGCCGAACTGAACGTCGCCGCACACTTCGACGTCGACGCCGAAATCACGCGCCGCGTCGATTTCCTCGCGCGCTATCTTCGTTCGAGCGGCATGCGGACCTACGTGCTCGGCATCAGCGGCGGCGTCGATTCGTCGACGGCCGGGCGGCTCGCGCAACTCGCGGTCGAGCAGTTGCGCGCCGACGGCTACGACGCGCGCTTCATCGCGATGCGCTTGCCGAACGGCGTGCAGAACGACGAAGCCGACGCGCAGCGCGCGCTCGCGTTCGTGCGCGCCGACGAGACCTTCACGGTCGACGTGAAGCCGGCCGCCGACGCGATGCTCGCGTCGCTGGTCGCGTCCGGTCATGCGTTCGAAACCGCCGCCCAGCAGGACTTCGTGCACGGCAACATCAAGGCGCGCGAGCGCATGATCGCGCAATACGCGGTGGCCGGCGCGCGGCGCGGCATCGTGATCGGCACCGACCACGCAGCAGAATCGCTGATGGGCTTCTTCACGAAATTCGGCGACGGCGGCGCGGACGTGCTGCCGCTCGCCGGCCTGAGCAAGCGCCGCGTGCGCGCCGTCGCCCGCGCGCTCGGCGGCGACGAGCTGATCGTGATGAAGGTGCCGACGGCCGACCTCGAGGAACTGCGTCCGCTGCGCCCCGACGAGCACGCCTATGGCGTCACCTACGACGAGATCGACGACTTCCTCGAAGGCAAGCCGGTCTCGGACAACGTGTACGAAACCGTGCTGCGCTTCTACGACGGTTCGCGCCACAAGCGCGCGCTGCCCTACACGCCGTTCGACTGGCCGGCCGCGTAAGCCGGCCCGGCTCGCTGCCGACGCCGCGCGCCCCGCACGCGCCACGCACACCATGCACACCACGCGCGGCGCGCGCGCCCGGCGACGCTACGCGCGCCCGCCGCCCTTCTTCGCCTGCAGTGCGCGGATCCGCATCCGCGCGCCGGTATCGCTGACGGTCGCGTCGTACATCGTCGCGAGATCGCGCTTGAGCGCGGTACGCGAACCGCCGTCGAGATACACCATGTGCCCGGACGGATAGAAGCGCGCGGACAGGTTCTGCCGCACCTTCTGATCCTCGAGCGGCATCTGCTGCAGGTCGATCACGGTCTGGTAGAACGGCGTGACGAAATCGTACAGGCCGTTCGCCGACAGCACCTTCAGGTCGACGTTCAGCGCCATCACCGCGGCAAGATCGCCGGCCGTGTAGAGGATCACGTTGCCGTTCGCATCGGTGCCCTGCTGCGCGCCGGTCGGGTCGATGTGGCCGAAGTCCCAGTTGCGGAACGCCTGGTCGTTCAGGTCCGTGAACGCCGAGGTCGACGTGAACTTCAGCTGCTCGTTCAGATAGCTGTTCCACATCGCCGTATAGACGCCCGTCACGGCGGTCATGGTCGGATCGTTGCCGCCCGAGTTCGGATCGATCTTGCCGGCGATGCCCGACGAAATCCCGGTCACACGGCCGTCGTACGAACCGAGCGCGAGCCCGCGCGCATGCAGCAGCGTCGTCAGGAACACCGAGTTGCCGCGCGCGTCGTAGCCGGCGATGTCGAGCCCCCACGCCTGCAGCGTCGCGGTATCGATGCCCGTGTAGTCGGACAGCTTCTGCACCACGGCGGCGTCCGCATGCGGCACGTTGCGCAACGCGCTCAGGTAGTCGGTGCGCGCGAACTGCGCGACCTCCTCGACGAACGCGCCGAGATCGGCCGGCGCCGGCTCGATGCCGAGCTTCTTGTGATACCACGCGTCGGCGGCCGCGGTCGGCAGCGCGCCGACGGGGTTGCCGGCCTGCCGGTAGTCGAGGATCGACGACTGCAGCGTGATGCCGTTCAGGTCGACGCCGTCCTCGTGCAGCTTGTAGGCGAGCACGCAGCTGCGCGCGGTGCCGTACGACTCGCCGAACAGATACTTCGGCGAATTCCACCGGTTGTTCTTCGTCAGATAGCGCTTGATGAACTGCTTCAGCGAGTCCGCGTCCTGGTCGACGCCCCAGAAATTGCGGTTCTTGTTCGGCGCGACGGCCGCGGAATAGCCGGTGCCGACCGGGTTGATGAACACCAGGTCGCTATGGTCGAGCATGCTGTCCGGGTTGTCCTCGATCTGGTACGGCGCGGGCGGCGTGAAGCCCGGCATCGACGTCTTGATGCGCTTCGGCGCGAACGAGCCGAGCAGCACGAACACCGACGACGAACCCGGCCCGCCGTTGTAGAAGAACGTGACGGGGCGGGTCTCCTCCTTCGCCTCGTCGGCGGTGAACGCGACGTAGAAGATCTTCGCGGCCGGCTGCGAGCTGCTCGGGTCCACCGTCACGAGGTGGCCGACGGTCGCCGTGTACGCGATGCGCTTGCCGTCGAGCAGGATCGTATGGTGCGTGATGGCGGCGGCTTCGGTCGTGTCGGTCACCGAATCGTCGGGGCCGTTGCCGTACGCGACCGGATCGAAGAACGGCTGGTCGCGGCCGCGGGCGAGCGCGACCGGCGCGACGCTCGGCGGCACGCCATGTGAGTTGTGGTCGCCGTGATGCAGCGGATACACGCCGCCGGAAGATGCGGAATCGATGCCCATCGTGCTGCTCCTGGAGGTGAAAAAAGACGCGGGCAGACGACCCGCGTCGGAAGGAAAGGCAATGCCGATGCGTCAGCTCGACGGCTTGCGCGCGAGGAGCGCGGCGAGCTTCGCGCCGTCGGGGCTGCCGAGGCCCGTGCACGCATCCCAGCCCGGTGCGGCCGCATACGTGCCGTTCGAGCCCTTCGTGATGTCGCGCAACGCGTCCGGATGCTTGTACAGCACCGGATTGATCCAGCCGGCCGACGTGCCGGACGCCGCGTTGATCCGCGCGATCAGCGCGGCCCACAACGGCGCGACCGCGCTCGTGCCGCCCATTACCGCGGGCGTGCCGGCCACCGCCACCTCGTAGCCCGTCTGCGGCGACGCATCGCCGGCGACGTCCGGCACGCCGCGCTTCGCAAGCGGCGCGCGGCCGCCGTCGACGCGCGCGACGTTGAGCCCCTGCTGCCAGGTCGGCACGTCGAACATCGTGCTGACGCCACCGCCACCCGCGCCGCCGCCGGCCGACTCGTCGTTCCACGCGACCTCGCTGCGGATGCCCTGCCCCGGTAGCGCATCGAGCTGCGTGCCGCCGCAGCCGAGCACGTACGGGCTCGACGCGGGGAAATCGACGTGGTCGGCGCCGTCCTGCAGCCCGTCGCCGGAGCCGCTGTCGCCCGATGCCGCGCACACCGTGATCCCTTGCGCGGCGGCGGCCTGCAGCACGCGGTTGAACGCGTGCGCCGATTGCGCCTGCCAGATCGCTTCCGGGCCGCCCCAGCTGATCGAGATGACCGACGGCCGATTGGTCTTGTCGGTGACGGCCGCGTTGACCGCCTGAATGAAGCCCGCGTCGCTGTTCGGCGCGAAGTAGACGGCGATCTTCGCGGCCGGCGCGATCGCGCCGGCGATTTCGATGTCGAGCGCGACCTCGCCGTCGGGGCCGCTTGCCTCGCCGGTCGGCGCGTTGCGGCCGGTGCCGACGTTCACGTCGACGAGCGTCGGCGGCTTGTCGATGCCGAGCCCGCGGAAATACTGCGCGATGTCGGCCGCGCGATAGCCGCCGCCCAGCTCGACGATCGCGATGCACTGGCCGGCGCCGTCGCCGGCCGGAAAGCCGTACAGCGACGCGAGCTGCACCGGGGTAAAGGTGACCGCGGCGCCGCGCGCGGGTTTGAACGGCGGACGCAGCCGGAAGTGCGGCCGTGCCTGCGGACGGCTGTCGAGGCCGAGCACCGCCGTGACGGCATCGCCAAGCTCGTCCGGCAGCGCGATCGGGCCCGTGCGGCCGCGATACTGGCCGATCGCGCGATGCTCGAACCGCTCGAGCTTCACGCTGAACGCCGCTTCGAACTGCTGGATCGTGCCGGACAGCACGACGACGCTTTCGACCGGATCGACGCGATCGACCGTCAGCTGATGACGGTGCGCGAATTCCTCGGTCTTGCGGATGTCGTCGGGATCGGCGGAGAAACGCTGCGCGAATGCATCGCGCGACAGCGGTTTGGCGCTCGCGTCGCCGGCCGCGAGCTGGTGAACCAATGCATCGAGTTGCCCTTCTTCCCGCCGCCGCAACATGATCGTGACGTGGATGCGTTCTGCCGGATCGCACTGGCCGAGGCATGTCGACTCGGCGACGATGCGGGGTTCACGGTCGGCTTGAAGATGCCTTGCCATGTTCAGACCCTCCTATGTACCGCGTTGCACGGAACAGCCAGGAAATCTGGACAGGGCCAGCGGAAGACGGTTCCGTTCGGTCAGTCGGTTCGCCGCGCGGCGAAGTTCAAGGAAGTTTAGAACAGTCAGAGGATTTGCGCGCGGCGCCAGGCGGGCCGCGCAGCGCTTGGCCGGCCGGCCGCGCGCACGGCGCGCGTTCGATGACGCATCGCACCACGCTGCCCGTCGAGCGGCGCGGCCAGCCTGCGACGGCGCCGCTCAGTCCATCGACAGGCGCAGCGCGAAGCCGATCAGCGCGGCCGAGAAGGTCCAGCGCTGCACCGTCTGCGCGAGCGGGTGCGCGCGCATCCACGCGGCGATGCGCGACGCGCCGAACACGCAGGCGAGATCGAAGCACACGCCGGCCGCGACGAGCAGCGCGCCGAGCTCGAACATCTGCCACACGACCGGCCCGGCGTCGGTGCGCACGAACTGCGGCAGCAGCACCGAGCAGAACAACAGCGCCTTCGGGTTCAGCAGGTTCGTCAGCAGTCCCTTGAAGAACGACTGGCGCAGCGCGCTCGCGGCGGCCGCTTCGGCGTCGCCGAGCGCGAATACCGGCGAGCGGAACACCTGGATCGCGACATACGCGAGATACAGCGCGCCGCCGTAGCGGATCACTTCATACAGCCACGGCGCGCTCCGAATCAGCGCCGCGACGCCGCACGCGGACAGCGTCACGTGCACCGCACGCGACAGCGACAGGCCGGCGGCCGCCGCGAGGCCCGGCCGCACGCCGCGGCCGATGCTGGTCTGCAGCACGAGCGCCATGTCGGGCCCCGGAACCGCGTAAATGGCCGCCAGCGCGGCGAGATAGATCAATAGCAAATGCGTGGAAATCATGGTCGGGCTCGTCCTTCGATGACGATATGTTGCCGTCGAAGGCGGAGCGCTTATTGGCCATCTTTCGTTCCGTATTGCCGCTTCGCGGCGGAATCCCCCACAATTGGCCGATCTACAAACGGATTCCGCCACCATGACCGAACTCGACAAAACCGACCGCGCGATCCTCGCGGCCGTGCAGCGCGACGGCCGGCTGCCGATCGCGCGCCTCGCCGACGCCGTCGGGCTGTCCGAAACGCCGTGCGCGCGGCGTCTGAAGCGCCTCGAAAACGACGGCTACATCGAGCGCTACCGCGCGCAGCTGTCGCGACAGGCGCTCGGCTTCGGCGTCGTCGCGTTCGTGCTCGTGCGGTTCGCGACGCACGACCGCAAGGTCGCCGACCGGTTCGAGCGGGAAGTGCTCGGCATCGAGCGCATCCTCGCGTGCCACAACGTCGCGGGCACGGCCGACTATCTGCTGCAGGTGGTCGCGCGCGATCTCGACGACTACGGCACGTTCCTGCGCGATTCGCTGCGCACGCTGCCGGGCGTCACGTCGATCGAATCGGCGCTGTCGCTGCGGGAAGTGAAGCACGACGCGGGTTTGCCGGTGCCTTGATGCGAGCGACCGGGCGCGCCGGCACGACACGGGCCCAGGTGATCGGGAAGATCACCGTCATCCGGCATCGCCCGGCTGGTGCGCGCGCTCGAGGTCTTCGAGAAACGCGGCGACGAGCGGATCGCCGCGCGCGTCGCGCGCGACGACCATGTGGAACGTCACGTCGTAGCGCAACTGCTCGGGGTTGAGCGGCGCGAGCAGCCCCTGCGCGACGTACGGCGCCGCGAAGTGCTGCGGCAGGTAGCCGAGGTGATGGCCGGACAGGATCAGCAGCGCGACGGCCTCCATGTTGTCGGCGGTGGCGGTCACGCGATCGGGCGTCGTCGACATATGGGCCTCCGGCAGCGGATACGAGCGCCACGCCCATTCGAATTCCGCGACGTCGGCCGGGGTCAGCTGGCCGGCGCGCTCGAACAGCGGATGGCCGCGCCCGCAATACGCGATCTGGTGTTCGACGAACAGCGGCGTGTAGTGCAGCGACGGTACGCGGTGCCAGAAGTAGCCGACCGCGATCTGAATCTCGTTGCTCAGCAGCTTCTCCTCGAGATCGCCCGGCGTGCGCACCGAAATCGCAAAGCGCACGGCTTCGTCGCGCGTGCGGAACGCGGCGATCGCCTCGGCGATCCGCGCGTTCTGGCTCACCGGCGTATGGCCGATCAAGCCGATGTTCAGCGTGCCGACCAGCTGGCGGTCCATGTGACGCGCCGCCATCCCGAACTCGTCGAGCGCGGCGAGCAGCTTGCGGCTCATCGCATGGAACCGCTCGCCCTTCGGCGTGAGCCGGAAGCCGCTGCGGCCGCGCTCGCAGAGCCGGTAGCCGAGGCGCGTCTCGAGCGACGACAACTGCGCGCTGATCGTCGACTGGCCGACGTTGAGCATCGTCTGCGCGGCCGACACGCCGCCCGCATCGGTCACCGCGAGAAACACGCGGATCAGCCGCAAATCGAGCGTCGACAGATTCCCGAGCACGCTATTCCCCTCCGATACATCGATGGACGTCGATGTTTACGTCGACATGTTCGCATTCTTCTTTCGCGCGCGGCGCGCAAAACTATGCGCCAGGCCGCGTCGAATGATACGGCAACCCCATATCGACAGAGAACAGCCCATGAACGACCCTCTCCATTTCCAGCCGCTCGGCGGCAACGAAATGCCGCGCAGCGGCGGCATCGCAACGATGATGCGCCTGCCGCACGTCGCGAGCGCCGCAGGGCTCGACGCTTGTTTCGTCGGCGTGCCGTTCGATCTCGGCACGTCGAACCGTACCGGCGCGCGCTTCGGCCCGCGCCAGATCCGCACGGAGTCGGTGCTGCTGCGCCCGTACAACATGGCCACGCGGGCGGCGCCGTTCGATTCGCTGCAGGTCGCCGACATCGGCGACGTCGCGATCAATCCGTACAACCTGCACGATTCGATCGCCCGCATCGAGGCCGCGTACGACGCGATCCTCGCGCACGACTGCAAGCCGATCACGCTCGGCGGCGACCACACGATCGCGCTGCCGATCCTGCGCGCGATCCATCGCAAGCACGGCAAGGTTGCATTGATCCACGTCGATGCACACGCCGACGTGAACGACACGATGATGGGCGAGAAGATCGCGCACGGCACGCCGTTTCGCCGCGCGGTCGAAGAAGGTCTGCTGCACGGCGACAAGGTCACGCAGATCGGCCTGCGCGGCACCGGCTATGCGGCCGAGGATTTCGACTGGTGCCGCGACCAGGGCTTTCGCGTCGTGCAGGCCGAGGCGTGCTGGAACCAGTCGCTCGTGCCGCTGATGGAGGAAGTGCGCGCGCGCGTCGGCGACACGCCCGTCTACATCAGCTTCGACATCGACGGCATCGACCCCGCCTACGCGCCCGGCACCGGCACGCCGGAAATCGCGGGCCTCACGGTGCCGCAGGCGCTCGAGATCATTCGCGGCGCGAAGGGGCTGAACATCGTCGGCTGCGATCTCGTCGAAGTCGCGCCGCCGTACGACCCGTTCGGCACCACCGCGCTGCTCGGCGCGAACCTCGCGTACGAGTTGCTGTGCGTGCTGCCCGGCGTCGCGTATCGCGACTGATCGCGGTGCGGCATAGGGCGGGTTCCGGGGCGGCGCTGCGCCGGGAGCTTCCGCGCACGCGCTGGTTGCGCGAGCGCGGAGCCGGCGGGTTATCGGAACGCTTTGTCAGAGCCCGTTGCGCAGCTCGCTGCGCAACGTCTTCGCCGCGGCGACCATGTTCGTCAGCGCCGGCAGCACTTCCGCCCAGCGGCGCGTCTTCAGCCCGCAGTCCGGGTTCACCCACAGCCGATGCGCCGGAATCCGCTCGGCGGCTTTCCTCATCAGGCCGACGATGTGCTCCTGCGTCGGGATGTTCGGCGAATGGATGTCGTACACGCCCGGCCCGATTTCATTCGGATACCGGAAGCCGTCGAACGCGTCGAGCAGCTCCATGTCCGAGCGCGACGTCTCGATCGTGATCACGTCCGCGTCCATCTCGGCGATCGACGCGATGATGTCGTTGAATTCCGAATAGCACATGTGCGTGTGGATCTGCGTGTCGTCGCGCACGCCGTTCGCGGCGATCCGGAACGCGTCGATCGCCCACTTCAGGTAGGCCGGCCATTGCGCACGACGCAGCGGCAGCCCCTCGCGCAGCGCGGCCTCGTCGATCTGGATCACGCGCACCCCGGCCCGCTCGAGATCGAGCACTTCGTCGCGGATCGCCAGCGCGAGCTGGTAGCACGACACCGAACGCGGCTGGTCGTCGCGCACGAACGACCAGTTCAGGATCGTCACCGGCCCGGTCAGCATGCCTTTCATCGGCTTGCTCGTCAGCGACTGCGCGTAGGCGATCCACTCGACCGTCATCGCGCTCGGTCGGCTGATGTCGCCGAACAGGATCGGCGGCTTCACGCAGCGCGATCCGTACGACTGCACCCAGCCGAACTGGCTGAACGCGTAGCCATCCAGCTGCTCGCCGAAATATTCGACCATGTCGTTGCGCTCGGCTTCGCCGTGCACCAGCACGTCGAGCTGCAGCGTTTCCTGTTCGCGCACGCTGCGTTCGATCTCCGCGTGCATCGCGTGGCGGTAGCCGGCTTCGTCGAGCTCGCCGGCCTTGAAGCGGCGGCGCGCGTCGCGGATCTCCGCAGTCTGCGGGAACGAGCCGATCGTCGTGGTCGGGAACAGCGGCAGCTTCAGGCGTGCCGACTGCGCGGCCGCGCGTTGCGGATAGGCGCTCGCACGGTTGCCGAGCCGCGCGTCGATGCGCGCGACGGCAGCCTTCACCGCCGGGTTGTGCACGCGCGGCGAGCGGCGCCGCGACTCGATCGCGGCCGCATTCTCAGCGAGGGCGTCGGCCACCGTGTCGCGCCCTTGGTTCAGCGCGGTCGCGAGCAGCTTCAGTTCGGCGAGCTTCTGCAGCGCGAACGCGAGCCATGAGCGGATCTCGGCGTCGAGCTTCTGCTCGCTCGCGAGATCGACCGGCACGTGCAGCAGCGAACACGACGGCGCCAGCCACAGTCGCTCGCCCAGCTGCCGCGCGAGCGGCTCGAGCCAGTCGAGCGCCGCGTTCAGGTCGGTCCGCCAGATGTTGCGGCCGTCGATCGCACCGACCGACAGCACGCGTGTGGGCGGCAGCGCGCGCGCCAGCACGTCGACTTCGTCGCGCGCATTGACGGCGTCGATGTGCAGTCCATCGACCGGCAGCGAAACCGCAAGCTCGAGATTGTCCTGAAGCGGGCCGAAGTACGTCGCGAGCAGCAGCTTGATGCGACGCGTCTCGAGCGCCTCGTATGCCGTGCGCAACGCACGCCGCCAGTCGGCGTCGAGCTCGGTGACGAGGATCGGTTCGTCGATCTGCACCCATTCGACGCCCTGCGCGGTCAACGTATCGAGCAGCGCGCCGTACACCGGCAGCAGTTTCGGCAGCAGCGCGAGCCGGTCGGAATCGTCCTTGGCCTTGCCGAGCCACAGATACGTGACGGGGCCGAGTATCACCGGCTTTGCGTTTACGCGCTGCGCGTTCGCCTCGGCCAGTTGCTGCAGCAGTCGCGACGGGTCGAGCGAGAAGTTCGTGTCGGCGTGGAACTCCGGCACGATGTAGTGATAGTTGGTGTCGAACCACTTCGTCATCTCGCCGGCCGCCACGCCACCGCAGCAGCTCGCATGCTCGTGCGCCGAATGCGCGGAACGGCCGCGCGCCACGCGGAAATAGTTGTCGAGCGCGTCGCCGTGAAAGTCCTGCACGCGCTTCGGCAGATTGCCGAGCGTGAAGCTCATGTCGAGCACGTGGTCGTAGAACGCGAAATCGCCGAGCGGCGCGAGATCGAGGTCGTGCTGGTCGCTCCAGTGGCGCCGGCGCAGCGCGGCGCCGAGGGCCGTCAGCTCGTCGCGCGTGGCGTCGCCGTTCCAGTAGCGTTCGAGGCCGAATTTGAGTTCGCGCTGTGCGCCGATGCGCGGGAAACCGAGGTTGTGGGTCTTGACCATGAAGCCGCCGTCCAGAAGTAATAGAAGATTCAGCAGCCATCATAGGGATTTCGCCCCATGAAATAAAATGGCATTATTTCATTCATCCATTAACTTTGTTCATGTATTGATGCTCGAGCGATTCCATCTCGTCGTGATCCGCGAAGTCGAGCGCCAGGGCTCGCTGACTGCGGCTGCCAACGCGCTGCACCTCACGCAGTCGGCGCTCAGCCATACCGTGCGGAAAATCGAGCAGCAGCTCGGCACGCCGATCTGGGATCGGGAAGGACGTGGCCTGCGGCTCACGCAGGGCGGGCAATATCTGCTGAAGCTCGCGAACCGGCTGCTGCCGCAGTTCGAGCTCGCCGAGGAGCGGATGAAGCAGTACGCGAAGGGCGAGCGCGGCACGCTGCGCATCGGGATGGAATGCCATCCGTGCTACCAGTGGCTGCTGAAGGTGGTGTCGCCGTATCTGGCGCGCTGGCCGGACGTCGACGTCGACGTGAAGCAGCGCTTTCAGTTCGGCGGGATCGGCGCGCTGCTCGGCCATGACATCGACGTGCTCGTGACGCCCGACCCGCTGAACAAGCCGGGCCTGCGCTTCGATCCGGTGTTCGACTACGAGCAGGTGCTGGTGGTCGCCGACGCGCACCGGCTCGCGAACGCCGACTACGTCACGCCCGAGCAACTGGCCGACGAGGTGCTGATCACGTACCCGGTCGAGACCGACCGGCTCGACATCTACAACCAGTTCCTGACGCCGGCCGCCATCGTGCCGCGGCGCCACAAGTCGATCGAGACGACCGACATCATGCTGCAGATGGTCGCGAGCGGACGCGGCGTGGCCGCATTGCCGAAGTGGCTCGCCGACGAATACGCGGACCGCATGCCGGTCGTGCCGGTCAGGCTCGGCAAGCAAGGCATCGCGAAACAGATCTTTCTCGGCATCCGCGACGCCGACGCGTCGATCGATTACCTGTCCGCATTTCTCGCGCTCGCGCGCGACTCGGCGTCGGACGCGCCGCGCATGCTGCGATAGGCGCACGTACGCGCGCAAGGCGCGAAGCGGCCCGGATGCATGAGCGTGCTCACTATATGGACGACGGCGTGAACAACGGCGTTTCGCGGTCCGTACTGTCATCAAACTGACGGACAGCCGAAGCTAGGATCGGACGCGGTTCCACTGCGAGATGCCGCCATGAATCAACCTGCTTCGCCCGCCGCACACCATCCCGGTTCCACCGAACGCGCCCGACGTGCCGGCTATGCCGTGTTCCTGCTGGTGCTGTCGGTCGGTGCCGTCTATATCGCCACCCATCTGATCGCCGATCTTGCGCCGGTGCGCGAAGGGTCGCTGTTTCCATACCTGATGCTCGGCGCCGCGCTGCTGATCGCGCTCGGCTTCGAGTTCGTCAATGGCTTCCACGACACCGCGAACGCGGTGGCGACCGTGATCTACACCCATTCGCTGACGCCGAACGTCGCGGTGATCTGGTCGGGCATGTGGAACTTCCTCGGCGTGATGGTATCGAGCGGCGCCGTCGCGTTCGGCATCCTGCAATTGCTGCCCGTCGAGCTGATCCTGCAGGTGGGCAGCGGCGCGGGCTTCGCGATGGTGTTCGCGCTGCTGATCGCCGCGATCGTGTGGAACCTGGCGACGTGGTATTTCGGGCTGCCGTCGTCGAGCTCGCATACGCTGATCGGGTCGATCATCGGGGTCGGGCTGATGAACCAGCTGATGCACGGCCCGAACGGCACGAGCGGCGTCGACTGGGGGCAGGCGCTCGGCGTCGGCAAGTCGCTGCTGTTCTCGCCGCTCGTCGGCTTTCTGTGCGCGGCGCTGCTGCTGCTCGTGCTGCGCGCCGTCGTGCGCGTGCCGGATCTGTATCAGGAGCCGCCGAAGGATCAGCCGCCGCCGTTCTGGATTCGCTGCCTGCTGATCCTGACCTGCACCGGCGTGTCGTTCGCGCACGGATCGAACGATGGACAGAAGGGCATGGGGCTCATCATGCTGATCCTGATCGGCACCGTACCCACTGCGTATGCGCTGAACAAGGCCGTCACGCCGGCCGAGTCGCAGACCTTCGTCGCCGTCGCGACGCACGCCGCGTCCACCTTCGCGAAATATTCGAACGGCGTCGCGCCGTCCGCGAATCCGCGCGCCGACGTCGAGCAGTTCGTGCAGCACCGCAAGCTCACGCCGGCCGTGCTGCCCGCGGTGCAGCAGTTGTCGACGTCGCTCGCGCGCGCCGTCGGCACATCGGGCTCGATGGCGGCCGTGCCGCAAAACGACGTCGACAACGTGCGCAACACGATGTACCTGGTGTCCGAGGCGATCCGGTTGATCGAGAAGTCCGGACAGCTCGCGTTTGCCGCCGACGACAAGCTCGCGATCGACAACTACCGCAAGCAGCTCGATCACGAGACCAAGTTCATCCCGACCTGGGTGAAGGTGGCCGTCGCGATTGCGCTGGGTCTCGGCACGATGGTCGGGTGGAAGCGGATCGTCGTGACCGTCGGCGAAAAGATCGGCAAGCAGCATTTGACGTACGGCCAGGGCGCGTCGGCCGAACTCGTCGCGATGCTGACGATCGGCGCGGCCGATGCATACGGGCTGCCGGTGTCGACGACGCACGTGCTGTCGTCGGGCGTCGCCGGCACGATGGCCGCGAACGGATCGGGGCTGCAGTGGAGTACCGTGCGCAGCCTCGTGCTCGCGTGGATTCTCACGCTGCCGGCGTCGATCGTGCTGGCCGGCGGGCTGTACTGGTTGTTCCGCGCGCTGGCTTGAGCGGATAACGGCGAGCGGGCGGCGACGGCTCACGGCCGGGCGGTTGCCGCGGCGGGTTCGGTAGCGGCGGGTTCGGCAGTGGGTTCATTCTTCTTTGTCGCTGCGCTCAGGCACGTCGCCGCAATCGGCGTGCCGTCGTCGCGCGGCTCGCCGTCGCTTCGCGAATTGAAGCGCAACATCCGGAGTGCAACGGCGCGCGCCGGTCGCTAGACTCGGTTCATCGACATGCATCGCGACGCCCCGCGTGTGCTGCATGCCTGCGAAGCACGCCGCGGGTACGCGCGATGCGACGTCGCAAACGAACCGGGGGATGTCCGTGAATATCGCCGATCTGCAACCTGCCGCCGACTTGCAGGACATCGCGGCGCGCGTCGACGCAATCGACTGGTCGACCGTCGAGGCCGAACTCGATCGCTACGGCTGCGCGCACGTGTCGAGCCTGCTGTCGCGCGGCGAATGCGATGCGCTGCGCGCGCTTTATCCGCACGATGCGCTCTATCGTTCGCGTGTCTTGATGGCACGTCACGGCTTCGGGTGCGGCGAATACAAGTACTTCGCGTATCCGCTGCCCGCAGTCGTCGACGCGCTGCGCGCAACGATCTACCCGCATCTCGCGCCGATTGCCAATCGCTGGAATGACGCGCTGCGGATCGACGTTCGCTATCCGCGCGACCATGCGGCGTTTCTCGACCGCTGCCACGACGCCGGACAGACGCGACCCACGCCGTTGATCCTGCAATACGGCGCGGACGACTACAACTGTCTCCATCAGGATCTCTACGGCGAGCACGTTTTTCCGCTGCAGGTGGCGATTCTGCTGTCAGCGCCCGGGCGGGATTTCACCGGCGGCGAATTCGTGCTGACGGAGCAGCGGCCGCGTATGCAGTCGCGTGCGGAAGTGGTGCCGCTGATGCAAGGCGACGCGGTGGTCTTCGCGGTGCATGGCAGGCCCGTGCAGGGAACACGCGGCATCTACCGCGTGAACTTGCGCCACGGGGTGAGCAGGATTCGCAGCGGTCACCGCCATACGGTCGGCATCATCTTTCATGATGCGTTGTGAGGGTGTTGGTGGCGCGGATGAGGTGGAGATGGGACTCGGCACGTTGGGGGAGCGTGGGCGGGCGGTTGGCGGTTGGCGGTGGCCAATTGCCGATTACCGATTGGAAGTTGCCGGTCGCCGGTCGCCGGTCGCCGAGTGCCCGTTGCGGGTTGCGGGTTGCGGGTTGCGGGTTGCCGGTTGCCGGTTGCCGGTTGCCGGTTGCCGGTTGCCGGTTGCCGGTTGCCGGTTGCCGGTTGCCCGTTGCCGCTTGCCCGTTGCCGCTTGCCGCTTGCCGAGTGCCCGTTGCGGGTTGCCGGTTGCCACTCGCCGGTTGCCTGTCGCCGGCAGCAGCCCGGACGGCGTGAAGTTATAAGCGGGCAACGCCACGCGATTTAGAGTTCGCGCGCCGTAAACTGCAACCGACGACTGGCTGCTCCATACGCGCGGTCCGCTGCTCATTGCTGGGGCGGCGTCTCGACTCAGTCCGCAGTGGCGACGAATCGCTGACCGCCGGCCTTCGCGCGACCGCCGCGATCAGAACGACGCTCTACCCGCGCGCCACATTTGCGCGAAGTCGATCGCCAGCATCGGCGGCGAGTCCCGCATAGCCGGGCAACGTCAGCAGCGCGAGCAAGCCGGCCGCAATGAACGCCCAGCGAAAATCGTCGAGCACATAATGCACTCCGGCTGCGTCGTCACGCGCCAACGCCGCGACCCGCAGCGACAACGCGCCGAATGCGATGCCCATTCCGATCGTCATCTGCTGCGCGGCGCTCCACAGCGTGCTGGCCGCACTGGTTTGCCGCGCCGGAATATCCGCGTACGCGAGTGTCGCGAGCGTCGTGAACTGCATCGATCGCGTGAGCCCGTAGACGAACACGACCAACAAGGTGACGGCCAACGGCGTCGACGCTGTCAGCCAGCCGCACGCGATCGTGAACAGGCCGACGATCGTCACGTCGACGAGCGCGATGCGCCGGAAACCGAAGCGATCGAGTATCCACGACGTGCCTGCCTTCATCCCGAGATTGCCGATCGCGCTGGCGAGCAACAGCAGGCCGGACTGGAATGGCGACAGCCCGAAGCCGATCTGGAACAACAGCGGCAGCAGATACGGCACGGCGTTGATCGCTATCCGCGTGATCGATCCGGTGATGACGGTGACCGAGAACGTCGGCACCTTCAGCGTCGTGAAATCGAGCAGCGGATGCGCGCATCGTTGCGCATGCAACCATGCGGCAATGCCGAACAACACACTCGCGGCGACCAGGATACCTGCGCGCGTGAAATCGACGTCCTGCTGGCCCGCCGCTTCGGTGCCGATCAACAGACAAGTCAGCGCCGCGCCGGCCAGCACGAAGCCGACCCAGTCGAGCGGCCGCCGCTCATCGGCACGCGTGTTGCGGACGATAAGCCAAGTGCAAACCAGCGCGGCTATGCCAAACGGAACGTTCAACAGGAAGATCCAGCGCCACGACGCGTAGGTGGTGATGAAGCCGCCGACCGGCGGCCCGACGACTGGCGCGACGATGCCCGGCCACGTGATCGTCGCGATCGCACGCATCAGTTTGGCTTTCTCCGTGCTGCGCACGACGATCATTCGCCCGACCGGCACCATCATTGCCCCACCGACACCCTGGAGCAGACGCGCGGCCGTGAACGTGAGCACGCCATCGGAGAGCCCGCACAGCACCGATGCGCCGGAAAAGACGAAGATCGCGGTGGCGAAGACGGTACGCGAACCATAGCGATCCGCGATCCAGCCGCTAATCGGGATGAACACGGCGAGCGCCAGCATGTAGGCCGTCATCCCGACACTCAGCGCATTCGGCCCGACGCCAAACGACTGTGCCATCTGCGGCAGCGCGGTGGCGATCACCGTCGTATCGAGGTACTCCATGAAAAACGTCGCGGCGACGAGATAAGGCAGGAAGTCGGTCGTCCGACGACATGAAGCGGCGGCGCGGTCGGTCATGAATCAATGTGCGGGAATGAGTTGTAGGAACACCGAGCAGTGGCAGGCAGACGAATGCCGGCAGTCGGACGAACGGCGATATTACCGTGAATGGCGGGAAGCTCGCCGATGACATCTGGCGCTCAGCGACTTTATGCGCATAGATTTTTATTGGGATATTGGGATATACCGGCCACTAGGTGAAGCCCCGCAAGACCGGCGAATCGCACTTACGTCGGCGACGTGATTGAGCATCTAGCGGCCATTTCCGCTCAACACGCAGCATCGTCTTCTACGTCGACGCTATCACCCGTTATATCGCGACGCCGGGGACGCGCGGAATCCTGTACGCGGCATCGTCACCGCGACAACGGTCGTGCTTGCCGGTGATTTCGATGGCACGGCGTTCAGCGGCAGGTTCGCCTACACGCGGCTGTGGCGCCCAGTAGGAGATCGTTGGCGCGTGGCCGCCGGACATGCATCGCAGATATCGCCAGCTTGATGCATCGCGCGTTCCGGCGATGAGCAGTTCCGCGGCAGCGTGACGATCAGGGGATATGAGCCGACTCGTCGTGAACCTGGTGAGCAGCGTGGCTTCTAGCGAGTCGGTCCTGGGCACATCACCGAGCTATCGCAAACCGACCGGGTTCGTTCGATCCTGCCGACTCGAGCCGATGCAACTGGCCGAGTGCTCTTTCTGCCGCGCCAATGCAAAAACCCCCGCCTTTCGGGCG
>NZ_JQJT01000043.1:0-34494 GCF_000745665.1 Burkholderia sp. WP42
CAGCTTCGGCGAGTGGGCGACCGTGTTCGGGGACGCAAAGATGACGACGGCGCTGCTGGACCGCGTCACCCATCACTGCCACATCGTCGAAACGGGCAATGAATCCTGGCGCTTCAAGTCCAGTTCTGCCACGGCGAAGGCAACCAGAAAGAGAGCAGCAAAAGCAGCAGGCAGTGAGGAGTTATCCACACCGGAATAGATGTACTACGCTGTCTCGGGGTGGGTCAGATTTAGATGAAAACGGTGGGTCAAGATTCGGTGGAAATCAACAATCGCGCTGATCACGGCACCAGTTTCCCAGCGTTGCCACCGGCACGCCCAGCCTGCGAGCAGCCTCATGCTGACCGACGCTCTCAGCGAGCCGCACCGCCTCAACCTTGAATTCCTTCGTGTACTGCCGTCTCGGTACCACGTTCTCTGCCATGCTCTTCTCCATACAGACAAAAAGTTATCAAACTTCTTGCTGTACGTGGATTCGAGGCAGGGTCACACTGCTCGCCGAATGTGATGCGCTGCGCGGTGAGCTTCGACTTGTGACGGCTCAGCGCGATCTGGCCGAGGAGAAACCGCGGGCCTACGAGCACGAACTGTTCGGCGCATCGAGCGAAGCGCGCCATGCCGACCAGCTCGGTCTGTTCAACGAAGCCGAGGCGCTGGCGATGACTACCGACGCGCCCGCGCGCGAGGATATGCCCGGTAGATCGGTCGCCGCCCATACCCGAGGCAAGCGCGGGCGCAAACCACTCGATCCGAACCTGCCGCGCGAGGTCGTGCGGCACGAGTTGCCCGAGTCCGAACGGTACTGCGCGGATGATGGCCATGCTCTCGTCGAGATCGACGTGGAAACGAGCGAACAGCTCGACGTGATTCCCGAGCAAGTGCGCGTCGTTCAGCACCAACGGGTCAAATACGCGTGCCCATGCTGCGATCTCGGTATTACGGTCACGCCCGCGCCGGCGCGGATCATCCCTCGCGGGCCGCTCACGGAATCCGCGCTGGCGTGGATCATCACCGGCAAGTACCAGTACGGCATGCCGCTGTATCGTCAGGCCACGCTGCTGCGCTGCTTCGGCGGAGACATCTCGTCGAATACGCTGGCCGCCAGCGTGGTGCGGGTGGGACTGGCCACGCAGCCGGTAATCAACCTGATGCGCGACGCGCTGCTCGAGTCGGACCTGAGCCTGCGGGCGATGGTAGTCGCCGGTCGGTTCAAGCGCGACCCGGCAATTGCCGGGTTGCGCTTGAAGGTGCCCACGCATTTGAAGTCATCATCGAAGTCGCCTGGCGCGAACGGGGGACGCTGCGAGTCGTCGATGGCGCCGTCGGTGATTCGCCCGATGGGCTCCGAATCGATGAAGGAGGGCGGCCGCCGTCACCGGCGGCCGACGCTTTTACTGGCTCATGCCTCAGCGTATGCGCGTCCTCGGAGGACAGCGGCCCGCCACGCTCGGCTGGCAGCGGCATCGCGGTGTCGCCCAGTGCGTGCGGCCGGCCGGTCTCAGCTTGTTCGCGAGGAAGTCCTCGGCATGCGGGGTGTCTCGATACCGTTCGGAGATCTCATGAAACGTCGGTGCGAGGAACGACATGTCGGCGGTGTGGCAGAACGCATATTGCTACTGGTCGACGAGCGCGGCGGGCTCCGGCATCCGGGTGGACGCCGTCCCAACCGCGAGCCAAGCGAGGGCGAGCAGGTCTCCCGGCAAGCGTGTCAGAGGCGCGCTCGCCATTGCGCGGTGTCCGGCAGGCAGTCCGATCCGGTCTATGCGTGGTCCCGGCCCGGCGATTGATGCAAGTCAAACTCCGGAACACCCTCGCCGGCCGGCTGGATCCGCGGTCGGGACCGTGCATCGATCCGGGGCGTGTGATTCATGTCAAGCGCGGTGGCGCCGCCGCGCGTTTCAATGGATTCAGCCAGGACGACCGTGGATGAAAGCCTTGTTCCTGCGGGAGGGCGGTGATGAACCAGGATCGGTTGCTCGCATCGTTGGCGGCCTTGGCGCGCGACCTGTCGATTTCGGACGACACGTAGCGGCGGATGCTCGACGACGAAATCGCGACGCTGACGAAAGATGCTCACGTGCATGATTACGTGCGAATATTCACGATCCGTCGCCTGAGTCTGCGCATGCGGTCAGCGGATGCTGCAGGCGGGTATCCGCGGCCGAAACCCGGAGAATAGGCGGCCAGCGCTCAGACGCGCGCGAGCCCGGCCAGATCGATGATATGGATCTGCTTGCCGTGCGGGTCGATCAGTCCGTCGCGCTGGAATTTCGACAGCATCCGGCTGACCGTTTCGAGCTTGATGCCGAGATAGCAGCCGATCTCCTCGCGCGTCATGCGCAGGTTGAAATCCGCCGACGAATAGCCGCGCGCCCTGAAGCGTTCGGACAGGTTCAGCAGGAACTCCGCGACTCGCTGTTCCGCCGACATCGTGCCAAGCAGCATCATCAGGCCCGACTCGCGCACAATCTCGCCGCTCATCATCTTGTAGAGATGGTGCTGCATCGACCTCACCTTGGCGCAAACCTTCTCCAACTGGCCGAACGGGATGATGCAGACGGTGCTGTCCTCCAGCGCGATCGCATCGCCGTTGTGACGTCCGCTGTAGACGCCGTCGAGACCGAGCGTTTCCCCTGCGATCTGGAATCCGGTCACTTGCTCCTGGCCGTCGCGATGCATGACGGTTGTCTTGAATGAGCCGGTGCGGACCGAATAGAGGCTCTGGAACGTATCGTGTGCGCGGAACAGCGACTCGCCCCGCTTGACCGAGCGGGTCGTGCAGACGATCTCGTCGAGGATGGCCAGGTCTGCATCGTCGAGTTCCGTCGGCATGCACGCCGAACGGACCGAGCAGGTCGAGCAGTGCGCGCCGGGGTGCTTCACTCGGTCGTCCCGATCGACGGGATGCAGTGCGATCGTCATCGCATACGCGATGGCGGGACAGGCATTTTCGCGGGCTCGGGCGGTCGGCATGATCTGCTCCTCGTCAGTCGGTCGGGTGCGGCGCCACTGCATGGAGGGTGTGTCATGCAGCGGCGCGGTCGATCTGGCCGAAAAATTCGTTTCTGGTCATCTGCTGGCCGTGCGCAGCTCGGAACCTAGCGATTGAGTCAGCGCGACGGCGGGCGGCGATCCGGTACCCGTAACAGTGCCGAGCCATTGTTGGGCGACGCTGGCGACGGCATGATCGGCACCCGGACCTCCGTACAGATCAGTATGGTTCGCGCGCGGCCGGACCGGAATCGGCAGCGATGGAAAGTCACGTAGGGTTTGGGGAACGGCTGTAGGGGGATACTGACAACGGCTGCGGCGGGCGAAAGCCCTCGTTGGCATCGCCCGGGTGCTCCAGCGGGGGTAAGCGCCTGCCGTCGGCTGTCAGATGCCGTCCTGGTCGTCGACCCGCGAGTGCTGCATCGCATGACGCACGAGCATC
Organism: Burkholderia sp. WP42; assembly: GCF_000745665.1. NCBI lineage: Bacteria > Pseudomonadati > Pseudomonadota > Betaproteobacteria > Burkholderiales > Burkholderiaceae > Burkholderia > Burkholderia sp. WP42. The sequence continues at coordinate 3,434 of NZ_JQJT01000043.1, forward strand.
GCATCGTGCGGCATGACGCCGTCCCGGATCGGAAACGCTGCCGCTGCCATCGATGCGATGCCGGCGCCGACCGGATAGAACCGGCGGCTGTCCCGATCGATGCCGGCCGCGCGTCGGCGAGCGGTAGCGGCCAGGGACAGGGTGCCGGACGGCAAGCCCCGGCCGGATCCCGCCGGAGCACACAGGAGCCGGGATGAATCTGGCCCGGCCGCCCGAGACGGGTCGCACATTACGTTGGTTTGGTCTGAACGTTGACGCCGCCCAACACCTCAAGCGCGCCGAGTCGGGCATTCATCAGCTCTGCATGCAGCTTGATCGCCCGGATCAGAAATTGAACATCCTCGTTTTCGCTTTTCGAAGCAAGGTCATCAAATTCGGCCCATAGCTCGTTAATCCGTTCGGCGCGCATGGCAACTCCTTTGGCGTGTGTATGGATGACGTCGTACGGCAGTCTGGAAGGCCCTTGACGCCGTATGAACAGCATCGGTACGGGCCTGTCTTGTGTGCTGATCTGGATCAAGGGGGCGCCACTTCGGGGTATCGCTCGATATTCGGCACGGGATTTGAAGGACCCTTGCCTCGCTCGAAGAGACGGTTTCATAAAGACGCGTAGCTACTGTTAACTTTTCTTTCGACCTGTTAACCTGAGCCGTCATGGCAACAGGATCAGGGAGATGGGCGAGCCGATCATTGACGACGAGTTGTGGAAACTAATCGAGCCACTTCTACCACCTGCCAATCCCCGTCGGTTCAAGTACCCGGGTCGCAAGCCCGTGCCGAATCGCGCAGCGCTGACGGGCATTCTGTTCGTGCTGAAGACCGGCATTCGCTGGCGCGATCTTCCTGCGGAAATGGGATGTGGCTCGGGCGTGAGTTGCTGGCGGCGGCTGCGGGACTGGCAAGAGGCTGGTGTGTGGGACGCATTGCATGCGTTGCTGCTGACCAAACTACGCGCGGCTAACCAGATCGACTTCTCACGTATGGTCGTCGACTCCTCGTCGATTCGTGCGGTTGGGGCGGGCGAAAAACTGGCCCGAACCCCACCGATCGAGCGCGACCCGGTTCCAAACACCACCTCGCCACCGACGCCAACGGTACACCGATCGCGGCAATCTTGACTGGTGCCAACCGCAATGACGTCACGCAACTGATCCCCCTGATCGAAGCGATCGCGCCGATCAAAGGCGTTCGCGGTCGGCCACTGAGCCGGCCCAAACGCGTCTATGCTGATCGAGGCTACGATCACGACAAGTACCGACGCATCCTGCACGAGCGAGGCATTCCCACCAGCATTGCCCGACGCGGACAACCACACGGCAGCGGCCTCGGGAAAGTTCGATGGGTCGTTGAGCGCACGCATGCCTGGATGCACCACTTTCGACGTCTCCCGTCTCCGTATCCGATTCGAACGGCGTGCCGACATTCACGAAGCGTTCCTCAAACTCGGTTGCTCCATGATCTGCTGGAACATTTTGCAGCGGACTCAGCAGCCTTTATGAAACCGTCTCTTAGTGTACGTGTCGCGGCGCTCGGTCCGCGCCGCCGGACTTTGTACGGCAGCGTGCAGACGAGATGCATTCCCGATCCCATGCTTTGAAACGAGTTAGTGCCTGCAAATCACCCGCCACCGCGAGTTGGTTCGCTTACCAAATGAATTGGTGTCTGCCATGATAAAAATGGTGATTTCCGACGCACATGCCGTCATGCGGGCAGGTGTGCGTAGCGTCCTCGCAGAGGTCGACGACGTCGATATCGCCGGTGACGCCGCAGATGGGGCCGGCACGCTCGAACTCGTGAGCGCTATGAAGCCGCGCGTGTTGTCACTCGGATTGGAGATGTCCGGTATTCATGGGGTCGAACTCATCAGGAAGATCAAGACGGAGCATCAGGATGTTCGGGTGCTCGTTCTGACTGCGCATTCCGAACAGACCCATGCGGTGCGGGCATTCAGGGCAGGGGCTTCGGGATTTCTTTCGAAGACTTGCTCGCGGTCGGACCTGATCGACGCGGTTCGAAAGCTTGCCGGCGGTGGGGTATACGTGAGCACGATGGTGGGCGATCTGCTGGCGCAAGTCACCAACGGCGACAGTGAGGCGCTCGCACATCATCGCCTGACCGCGCGGGAGTTCGAGATCCTGGTCGGCTTGGCATCAGGACAAGCGATTTCGCAGATGGCCGGAAGCCTGGACCTCAGCATCAAGACAGTCAGCACATACAAGTCGCGCATTCTGGAAAAGCTGGACCTGAATAATGAATCAGACATGGTTCGCTTTGCGCTACGTCACCAGTTGCTGGATATTGGTGTTGAAGGAAGCCGTTAAACGGACCGGGAATCGTCCGCGTGGAAGCGTATCGTCTCCCAAACTTCGAGATGCGGATCCGAGATGCAATGCACGATCGTTCTTGAGTTTGATAACGGCGATGGGAGTGCGGTGAAGCGTGCGCAGATCATGCGGTTTCACATGACCACAGAGGAAGTGTGGTGGTCAACTAATTCCGGACCCTGCGTTAAGATTTTGTTTCGCAAAAGCTGGCGGCAGTCCGTCGTTGAATTGATGGGGCCGTATCCAGTTGTACCGGTTTCAGGAGTAGCACGTCGACAAGAATTCGACTGCAGGAAACCACGCGATCATTACCGGCTGCCGTCCGGACAAATCGGGGCGCAAAATTTGCGCACAGGTCACCGCCCTGAAAGAAGCCAAGAGCAACTCGGCACCTATCTGTCCGGGCTCAAGGTCATCTTCCTGATTTCTCCCAGAGTGATAGGATGAAAAATATACATGAAGGTTCATCATGGACGATCTTATATTCAGTACAACAACACATTGTGCACGCATTCGCATAATGGAATCTGCTCACGGTACGTTCCGAGGGTATGTGTATCTGCGCCGCGCAACTGAAGGGCCGAACGATGATTCCCCATACCAAACCGATGCTGACAGAGCGCAATACGATCTCGCGCTAGAAGACGCCAAGATCCTCGCGCAACGTCTGCTTCGCGAACTCGAGTCCTAAGCGCAACGCCTCGCGTCGCCGGAGCATTAGGTAGTGTTTGCATCCCGAGCGACATGTGTCTGGTCAGCCATCCATCTTCGAGGATCATTTTCTGGCAGCATTGCCGGAAGTAGATCCAGTGCGAATTTCCACGCAGCTTGCGTTGGCTGACATGCCGCTGGGAAAGGTGCGGTACGAGTCGAGCGGTTCTCGCAGTTGGGGGATGCGGACAAAATCAACAGTCACAGATCTCCGGGCATCCATCGACAAGAACCGGAGCAGGCGAGCTGCCGCTCACGCCGAACCTCGGGGCCGTGACAGCCTCTTGTGCAGACGTTTGAATCTCGAGCAGTCTTCGGTGGCCTGGCGCGAACGCGCAGTTTCTGCAGAAGGTGTACGCAATGGATCAGCCGGAATCTTACTTTTGGAACCAGCCTTCTGCTGCACTCCAGGCCCGTTTAGCATCCTCAATTGAGGGCTTGAGTCAGTCGGAAGCACGCCAAAGGGCAGTGCGCTTCGGCCCCAATACGCTGCGCTCGCGCGGTGAGCGATCCCTGTTGCTACAGTATCTGAACCACTTCAGGAATCCCCTCGTGATGATCCTGCTCGCCGCCAGTGCCGTGTCGGCGCTGACTGGCGAGGTCACCGGATTTGTGGTCATTTGGGTCATCGTTCTTGTCAGCGTGACCCTGGATTTCGTTCAGGAGTATCGGGCCGGGCAGGCTGCGGAACAGCTCAAACAAACGGTTGACGTTCGCGCAACGGTGATACGCGATAGACATCCACAGGACGTGCCGATCGCCACGCTGGTGCCTGGCGATGTGGTTCTGCTTACCGCTGGCGATCTCATGCCGGCCGATTGTCGCTTGATCGAGGCTAAGGATTTCTTTGTCAACCAGGCATTGCTGACCGGCGAATCTTACCCAGTGGAGAAGCATGCAGCGGACCTCGCTGAGCCGACGGGCGACCTCAGTCAGGCCGAAAACGCTGTCTTCATGGGAACGTCTGCCATCAGCGGGATGGCAAAGGCGATGGTGTGCCAGATTGGTTCGGATACCGCCGTTGGCAACATTGCCGATTCGCTGGTGGCAAAGGCTCCACCCACTGCTTTTGAGTTGGGTACGCATAGTTTTGGCATGCTGATCATGCGCCTGACCGTGCTGCTGGTGCTTTTTGTGTTTCTGGTCAATGCGCACTTCCATCGCCCCTTCCTGGAGTCGTTTCTCTTCGCTATCGCGCTTGCGGTCGGGCTGACGCCGGAACTCCTGCCGATGGTGGTTACAGTAACGCTCTCGCGCGGCGCACTGCGCATGGCCCGGCAGCATGTCATCGTAAAGCAGCTCGCTGCGATTCATAACCTGGGCAGCATGGACGTGCTGTGCACCGACAAGACCGGCACGCTGACCGAGGCACGCATCCATTTGGAACGGCATCTGGATGTGCAAGGGCGAGATAGCGCGCAGGTGCTGCAGTTGGCTTACCTCAATAGCTATTTTGAAACCGGCCTCAAAAGCCCCCTGGACGCCGCCATCCTTGAGCACACTGAGATCGATGTCGGTCATTGGCGCAAGATCGACGAAGTGCCGTTCGATTTCGAGCGCAGGCGTGTGTCGGTGTTGGTCGATGCTGCCCAGCAGCGGTTGCTGGTGGTAAAGGGCGCGCCGGAGGATATTCTCAGACTTTCCACACAATACGCGCGTGGAGAAGCACTGGGGACGCAACCGCTGGATGAGTCCACGCTGGCGACCATCCAGGCATTGCACGACAGCCTTGAGCGAGAAGGCTTCAAAGTGCTTGGCATCGCGTGGCGTTCGGTCGCGTCGGACTGCTTGCACGCGGGGCTGAGTGATGAAACCGAGCTGATCTTCGCCGGCTTTGCGGCCTTCCTGGACCCCCCTAAGCCCAGCGCGTCGAAGGCGCTCAAGGAGTTGGCTGAAATCGGCGTGGACGTCAAGATCGTCACCGGTGACAGTGAGCTGGTCACCCGACACGTGTTTGCACAACTTGGCGTACCAGTCACGGGGGTACTCACCGGCAACGAAATCCAGCAAATGGACGATACCGCGCTAGCGGTGCAGATAAAGAAGGCCAACCTGCTTTGCCGCGTCACGCCCGCGCAGAAAAACCGTGTCATCCTGAGCCTGAAAGCCCAAGGACATACCGTCGGATATCTTGGCGACGGGATCAATGACGCACCCTCGCTTCATTCCGCGGATATCGGTATTTCGGTCGATAGCGCGGTAGACGTGGCCAAGGCGGCGGCAGCGATGATATTGCTGCGGCAAGACTTAAACGTATTGCGTGCTGGCGTGCTGGAGGGCCGACGGACCTTCGCCAACATCATGAAGTACATCATGATGGGAACCAGCTCGAATTTCGGCAACATGTTCAGCATGGCGGGCGCAACGATGTTTCTCGCTTTTTTGCCGATGCTGCCGGCGCAGATTCTCCTCAACAATCTGCTTTACGATGTTTCGGAATTGCCTATTCCGATGGATAACGTAGACGACGATTTTCTTTCTCATCCCAAGCATTGGGATACGAAGTTCATTCGAAATTTCATGTGGGTGGTCGGGCCAGTGAGCTCGGTCTTCGATTTCTTGACGTTCTTCATCATGCTGAAGGTGTTCAATGCGGACGAGGCGCTATTTCACACGGGCTGGTTCATTGAATCGATTGCCACTCAAGTACTGGTGATATTTATCATTCGAACGCAGGGCAGTCCATTCAAGAGTCGGCCAGGTCGCGTATTGACAATTACCTCGCTCGCGGTCGTGCTGATCGCCGGTGCATTGCCCTTCACGCCGGTTGCGGCACTTCTCGGCTTCGTCGCCCCCCCGCCGCAGTTCTTCCTGATTCTGCTGGCGATGCTGCTCTGCTATTTGGTTGCGGTGGAATGGATTAAGCAATTGTTTTACCGGTTTTTTGCGGCGTATTGATCCGACACAACACGAATGCGACCTCTGGTTTTCCGATAGCGAGTACCGTCGACATGCTGTCGCACCTCTATGCTGCCGTCTTGAGCGTCGGCACCGCAGTCGAATCGGTCGCGTCGTGCCCAGCGATTGCTAATGCCAGAACCGGGTTCAGGCTGTCCACCATCGAACTCGGAATCAGAATCGTGGCGCCGCGCTCCTTCGTCGTTTCATAAATGATGTTCATTGCTCGCAATTGAAGTGCGGACGGATGATTCTCATAGACTTTCGATGCCTCGACGAATTTCGCCGCCACTTCTGCCTCCGCGGAACCGAGTATCACACGCGCCTGCTTCTCGCGTTCGGCTTGCGCCTGCCGCGACATCGAATCCTGCAGCGCGACGGGGATTGCGACGTCTCGCGTTTCCACGGACCTCACCGTGATACCCCAATCGGCGGTTTTTCTGCCGATCTCCTCTGCCAAGTGTTCATCGGCCGCCTTTCGATCAGAGAGCAGCGTGGCCAGCATCGACGAACCAATCATCTCCCGCAGCGAGGTTTGAGCGACACGATCGATGGCCTGCCGGTAGTCAGTGATGGCGAGCGCTGCCTTTTGGGCGTCGTGTACGTGCCAGAAGATGATGGCGTCGACGTTGACCGGCACGGTATCCCTGGTGAGCGCCTCTTGAGCATTGAATGCCGTCGTTTGAATACGCTCGTCGATTACTGCAACGACGTTGTCCAGTATCGGAACAATCAGAAAAAATCCGGCGCCCTTGACGCTCTGCAGTTTCCCAACGCGCAGGATCACAAATTTTTCCCAGACATTCGCCACTTTTACAGAGAGTGCGATCAGGATGGCGACGATGAAGACGGGTAATGCGAGATACAGATTGACCAACGCGCCGACGGCAAGCGCCGCAAGCATTACGACGGCGGACAGAAATAGCGTGACGGGGTTCATGGTAGCGCTCCATTCGATGATGCCGACTTGCGGCAAGCGTCACGAAGCACGACAACTTTTCGCGCGATTGTCCTTGCGCCCGGGCATCGGAGATTTGGGCGTTCATTCAGAGGATGCGCCGGATTGCGATGCGAATCTGTACGATGACGTACCGGGACGGGGCGCATGCGCCACGACTCGTCGCGAGCAATGCGCAAGACATGCAAATGCCGCGCACGATTGCGCCAATGCTGGCTACCCGGCGCCGGACGGGGCGGCGTTTATCGTAACGAGCGATCTGCACCGGTAAAAAGCCGGCGTTTCGGCCGGCTTCCCATTCCGCCTTGCTGGGGCGGCTCCCCGTTCTGTTTCAGCGCGGGGAGGGTGACTACGGGAACGTTAAAGGGTCGATAGAAAACCCATGCCGAGACGTTTCCTTGCGCCGGAAATATATCGTCTGGGCGTCACGGCTTTCCACAAAAGGGGATATCGCTTCTTTCGCTGCGGACCCACGACCGGCATGCCGTCGTCGGTCGCGCGCGCCTCCGCCTGTTCTTGTTGGTTATCCTTGAGTTTTTTTTCTCGCTTCGGGTGATCTTTCATCAAACGGCTCCGTCAGGGGATCGCGTTGCATGATAGTTCAGGCTTGTACGGCTTGAGTCGAATCAAATCGCGCAAGCGATATGGGGCGCAACGGGGGCGCAACGGCCTACGTCCATCACGACGTCCCCCTCGTCATGAAGTCCACGGTCCATCGCCAATCTGCGCGTGAAGTACCACCATGCGTCTGCACGCTTCGTCAGTCGGTACGCTGTCGTACAAAGCCGGTGGCGTACAGGGGCGCGCGGGATCGCGTCCCTCGCGCTTCACGCGCGATCATCAAACACGCCGCACAGACTGTTCTTCAACGTACAGATTCGTCGAGCCCCGCCGTGCATGATGACTTTCGTTGCATTTTCCGTCGAGAGCGAGTCATGAAATATCCGGTCTATATCACGCGGCGCGGGAATCCTCGCTATCACGGCGCGCTTCCGGATTTTCCGGAAATCGATGTGGAGGGGGACTCGTATGACGAGTTGCTGGTAGCTGCGGCGCAACAGGTCATGGCCTGCTATGACGGTTCCCAGCGTCTTGTACCGCCGCCGACCACGGATATGTCGATATTGCAGGCGTCGGATATCGACGTAGGTGACGGAATCTGGCGGTTCTTCGATATCGACCTGACCGGCATGACCTCGAGTTCCGAGAGGATCGAGCTGTGCCTACCGAAATGCGTTGTGCGCGACATCGACATGAAGGCGAGTGCGCTGCACACGACTCGCGATGCCCTCGTGTCGATGGCGTGTGCGAATGCCATCGACCGATCTGCACCGCACGTCGCGGAGCGTTTCGAACCCGACGTGAAATCGCTGTCGGAAGCGGTTTGACGGTGCGACGCTTTGGGCGTGAAGCCTGGGCGGATGGAGTGGTCATTCAGGAGAAGGTGCCGTGAAGATTCGCGTTGCGCGTATTTTGCGACGCCGGACATCGCCATGGAGCAATGCACGACCGATTCGCGAGGAGTTCTTTGGTGATGAACGGCTGGCGCAGCATGCGGGAAGCCTGGCGCGTGCGCAGAAGGTAGTGCCCGGGGCGGCCTCTGGCCCGTCTCTGGCGACGCGGCTGAAGGACAACGCGGATCATCTGCTGAAGGCGTACCGGAACACCGTGGCCGCAGACGCCCGCGGCGAAGAGATCACGCCGGCAGCGGAGTGGCTGCTCGACAATTACTACCTGGTCGCGGAGCAGGTGCGGCAGATCCACGATGATCTTTCCCCACGCTATTACCGGCAATTGCCCAAGCTCGGCAACGGCCCGTTCGCCGGTTATCCGCGCGTATTCGGGATCAACTGGTCGTTCGTCGCCCATACGGACAGCCGTTTCGATCCCGATGTACTGTGCCGTTTCATGCTGGCCTATCAGGCGGTGGAACCGCTGACGATCGGCGAACTGTGGGCGGTGGCGATCACGCTGCGCATCGTGCTGATCGAAAACCTGCGGCGGCTCGCGGATCAGATCATCGACGACCGGCGCGCGCGGCTCGATGCCGACGCGCTCGCGGATCGCCTGCTCGGCGAACGCGGGCAGGCGCGGGCGGAGACAGAGCCGCTCGTCGCGCGTTATGAGCAGGCGGTATCGCACGATGCGTTCGCGGTACAACTGATCCAGCGGCTGCACGATCCCGATCCGGCCGTCGCACCGGCACTGGTGTGGCTGCATCGGCACCTGGCAGCGCGCGGCGCGACGCCTGACCAGATCGTCGCCTCCGTCAACCACGAGCAGGGCGCCGCCAGCCTCACCGTGCGCAACGTGATCACCAGCATGCGGCTGATTTCGGAGGTGGACTGGACCGAGTTGTTCGAGCGCATCAGCCTGGTCGATCGAGTGCTGCGCAGCCACCCGGGTTTCGCGGAGATGGATTTCCCCACGCGCAATCTGTATCGCGACGCGGTTGAAGCGCTTGCCCGCGGCGCGCCCGTCAGCGAGCTCGAGATTGCCCGTCGCGTCGTCGCCGATGCCGTGGCGCAAGGGCCGAGCCAAGCACCGGCCGCCGGCGCGATGCCTAGCCGCGAGGCGGACCCCGGTTACTACCTGCTAGCGGACGGTCGCGCCGCATTCGAAGCGGAGATCGGCTATCGGCCGCCCGTTGCGTTGTGGTTGCGGCGCCTTACTCGCCACGCCGGTCTCGGCGGGTATCTCGGCCGGATCGGGCTGATTGCCGCGCTGCTGCTGACGGGCATGCTGGCATGGCTCGCTCGCATCGAGCCGCCCGGTCAGTGGCTGATCTGGCTCGGCGTCGCCGGCCTGCTACCCGCGCTGGATGCCGCGGTCGCGCTCGTCAATCGCGGCGTGATGCGCGATGTCGGTGCGAAGATTCTGCCCGGCCTCGCATTGCTCGACGGTATTCCGCCGGACCTGTGCACGATGGTCGCCGTGCCGGTGCTGCTGACGACGGAAGCTGCGCTCGGCGAGCAGATCGAGCAACTGGAAATTCATCACCTGGCGAGCCCCAACGGCGCGCTTTACTTCGCTTTGCTCTCCGACTGGATGGACGCGTCCACGCCGCACACCGACAGCGACGACGGGTTGCTGGCATCCGCGATGGCGGGCATCGACCGGTTGAATCGGCTTTATCCGGCCGCGCCGGGCGCAGGCGAGCGCTTCCTGCTGCTGCACCGCAAGCGCGTATGGAGCGACGGCGAACGGTGCTGGATGGGCTGGGAGCGCAAGCGCGGCAAGCTGCACGAGCTGAACCGATTGCTGCGCGGCGCATCGGACACGACGTTCATCGCGACGGCCGACCGGACGCCGCACGTGCCGCCGGACGTGCGCTACGTGATTACGCTCGATGCCGATACGCGGTTGCTGCGCGATACTGTGCGCCGCCTGGTCGGCAAGATGGCGCACCCGCTCAACCGGCCGGTATTCGATTCGGCGAGCCGGCGCATCGTCGGCGGCTACGGCGTCCTTCAGCCGCGCGTCACGTCGTCGCTCGCGAGCGGCGACGAGGGTTCGCTGTTCCAGCGCGTGTCGTCGAGCGCGCACGGCATTGATCCTTACGTGTCAGCCGTATCGGATGTCTATCAGGATCTGTTCGACGAAGGCTCCTATGCGGGCAAGGGCATCTACGACGTCGATGCGTTCGAGGCGGTGCTCGCCGGTCGCGTGCCGGAGAACGCAGTGCTCAGTCACGATCTGTTCGAAGGTATTTTCGCGCGGGCCGGACTAGCGTCGGATATCGAGGTTGTCGAAGCGTCACCGTCCCGCTACGACGTCGCCGCGAGCCGCCTGCACCGATGGGCGCGCGGCGACTGGCAGCTCCTGCCCTGGTTGCTGTTCGGCCACGAACCGTTGACGGCGGTCGGCCGCTGGAAGATGCTGGACAACCTGCGCCGCACACTCACGGCGCCCGCCATGCTGGTTGCGCTACTGGCCGGATGGATGCTGCCGCTCCCCGTATCGCTCGCCTGGAGCGCCTTCGTGCTGGTGACGATCGCGCTGCCGTTCCTGTTGCCTGTATTGAGCGGGCTGGTGCCGCGCTGGCGGCGCACGCACGTGAAGATGACCACGCGCAGCGTGCTCCATGCATGGTCGATGGAGTTGCGGTTCGCGTTGACGCGGTTCGGCCTGTCGATCGTCATGTTGCCGCAGCAGGCGTGGTCGATGGGCGACGCGATCGCGCGTACGCTGTTTCGTGTGGCGATCAGCCGTCGCCATCTGCTCGAATGGACCACGGCGGCCGCAGCGGGGGCGCGCGACCGGCGGACGCTCGCGCCCACCTATCTGCAAATGCGCGGCGGCGTGACGCTCGCACTGCTTGTCGCGGCTGCCGCCCTGATGGCGGGCTGGCGCTTCGATCGTCATACGGGTTGGCTGGCCGTGCCGTTCGTAGTCGTCTGGCTTGCCGCGCCGGCGATTGCGTATTGGCTGAGCCGCGCACCACGGCCGGCGGGCGAGCTGGCGGTGACCCCGCACGATGCGCGTCAACTGCGGCGCGACGCGCGCCGGACCTGGCGTTATTTCGAGACGTTCGTGACGGCGGACGATCAGATGCTGCCGCTGGACAATTTCCAGGAGAACCCGAAGCCCGTCGTCGCGCACCGGACTTCACCCACCAACATCGGGCTGTACCTGCTGTCCGCCGTCAGTGCCCGCGAGTTTGGCTGGCTCGGTACGCTGGACGCGGTGTCGCGGCTGGAGGCGACAGTCGCGACGATGCGGTTGATGTCACGCTATCGCGGCCACTTTTATAACTGGTACGACACGCGCGACCTGCGGCCCCTCGAGCCGAAGTACGTGTCGTCGGTCGACAGCGGCAATCTTGCCGGCCACCTGATTGCCCTCGGCAACGGTTGCCGGGCCTGGGCGAATCAGCCCGCCGGTGTGGGGTGGCAGGCCGCGTACGAAGGGATCGGTGACACGCTCGCGCTGTTGCGCAAAGCCGTGTGCAGCGATGGCGATGCCCGGACGACCTTGCACGGCGAATTCGAGCGGGCCGCGACCGAGCTGGATGAGGCGCTCGCCGTTCCGGCCCGGGAAGTCGGCGCCCCGGACGGCCCCGCCGCGCCGGAATGGTCCGAGATCACGATCCTCACCGCGACGGTCGCCGATGTCGCACGCGCGCTGACGGACGAGGTCGGCGGGGTACGGGGCGGCGACGTCGACGACGTGCTGTTTTGGGCGCAGGCGCTGGAGCACGCGGTGCAGGGGCATTGCCGCGACGCGACGCGCACGCCGGACGAAGCGGACGTGCTGAACAAGCGCCTGCATGCGCTGGCCGATACCGCGTTGCAGATGGCCTACGCGATGGAGTTCGGCTTTCTGCTCGACCCGGTGCGCAATCTGCTGTCGATTGGTTACGCGGTGGCCGACGGGCGGCTCGATCCTGGCAACTACGATTTGCTGGCGTCGGAGGCGCGCCTCGCGAGTTTCGTCGCGATCGCGAAGGGTGATGTCCCGGCACGGCACTGGTTCCGGCTCGGCCGCCTGGCGACGCCGATCGGGCACGGCGCGGCGCTGATCTCGTGGTCGGGATCGATGTTCGAATACCTGATGCCGTCGCTCGTGATGCGCGCGCCGGACAGCAGCCTGCTCGCGCGCACCAATCACCTGGTGGTGCGTCGACAGATCGCCTACGGCGACGGGCTGCGCCTGCCGTGGGGCATGTCCGAATCGGCGTACAACACGCGCGACATCGAGCTGACCTATCAGTATTCGAGCTTCGGCGTGCCGGAGTTGGGGCTCAAGCGCGATCTCGACCAGAACCTAGTGGTCGCGCCCTATGCGACCGCGCTCGCGGCGATGGTCGCGCCGGACGCCGCCGCGCGCAACTTCGAGCGGCTGCGTGCAGCCGGCGCGTGCGGGCGCTTCGGCTTCTACGAAGCGCTCGACTACACGCCCGCGCGCGTGCCGGAAGGCATGTCAGTTGCGATCGTGCGCGCATTCATGGCGCATCACCAGGGCATGTCGATCGTGTCGATCGCTAATGCGCTGCTGGGCGGGCGCATTCGCGCCTTCTTCCATGGCGAGCCGGCCGTGCGCGCTACCGAGCTGCTGTTGCAGGAGCAGGTGCCGGGCCGGGTCGCGGCAGGGCGGCCGCGGGTCGACGCGAGCCCCGCCGGCAGGATGCATGGCGTCGACGCCGGCGTTGCACGGCGCCTGCTGTCGGCGGACGATCCCGCGCCCGTCACGCATCTGCTGTCCAACGGCCACTACGCCGTGATGCTCACGGCCGCAGGCTCCGGCTACAGCCGCCGCGACGATCTGGCCGTCACGCGCTGGCGGGAAGACGCGACGCGCGACGATTGGGGTAGCTATCTGTATCTGCGCGACGCCGAGAGCGGCGAGGTCTGGTCGGCCACGTGGCAACCCACCGGCGTGGTGCCGAACAGCTACGAAGTGACGTTCACCGAGGATCGCGCCGAGTTCGTCCGTCGCGACGGCACCCTGACGACGTCGCTTGAGGTAGTGGTATCCGCCGAGGACGATGCGGAAGTGCGGCGGGTGTCGGTGGCCAATACCGGCTCCCGGCCACGCGTGATCGAATTCACGTCCTATGCGGAAGTCGTGCTCGCTCCGCACGTCGCCGATCATGCCCATCCCGCATTCTCGAAACTGTTCATCGAAACCGAGTACGTGCCTGCGTCCGGCGCGATTCTGGCGACGCGGCGCAAGCGCGCGCCGAACGAGGTGGAAGTTTGGGCCGCTCATCTGGCCGTGACTTCCGGCGAAACCGTCGGCGCGGCAGAATTCGACACCGATCGATTGCGCGTTATCGGACGCGGGCGCAGCGTTCGCCTGCCGCTTGCGCTGACCGAACAGCGTGCGCTGGGCGCTTGCGAAGGCGCGGTACTGGACGCGGCGTTCACGCTGCGGCAGCGGCTGCGCATCGAGCCGGGCTCGAAGGCGAGCATCGCCTACTGGACCATCGTCGCGGATTCGCGCGCGCAGCTGCTCGACCTGGTCGACAAGCATCGCGACGGCGAATCGTTCGCGCGGGCGGCAATGCTCGCGTGGACCCAGGCGCAGGTGCAGCTGCGGCATAGCGCGGTGAGCCTCGACGAGGCCGCGTTGTTCCAGCAACTGGCCGGATACATGCTCTACAGCGATGCGTCGATGCGGCCGGGCTCCGCCGCGCTGCTGCGCCATGCAGCGGCGGTGTCGGCGGCGGGCGGCGTGGGCGCGTCGCCGCTATGGACGCACGGCGTATCGGGCGATCTGCCGATCCTGCTGGTGCGGATCGACGACATCGAGCACATCGCCATGGTGCGGCAGCTGATCCGTGCGCACGAGTACTGGCGGATGAAGCGGCTCGAGGTCGATCTGGTCATCATCAACGAGCGCGCGGCGTCGTACGTGCAGGATTTGCAATTGGCGCTCGAGGGGCTGGTGCGGGCCCGGCAATTGCCGGACGAAGCCGGGCGCGGCAGTATTTTCGTGCTGCGCGAGGACCTGATGGCGGCGGCGGCGCGCGCGCTGTTTCCGGCCGTTGCGCGCGCCGTGCTCGCCGCGCGCAACGGCCGGCTGGTGGACCAGTTGCGACGCCTCGCTGGTTCACCGCCGCCCGCCCGCCCGGATGCCGCGCGCGCGCCGCTGCCGCCGCCCGCGATTGCGCCGCCGAAGGGCGCGCAGGCCGGCGCGGGGCTCGAATACTTCAACGGTATCGGTGGGTTCGCGCGCGGCGGCCGCGAATACGTCGTGATCCTGCAGCCCGGTCAACACACGCCGATGCCGTGGGTCAACGTCGTCGCGAATCCGTCATGCGGCTTCCTGACGTCGGCGGAGGGCGGCGGCTATACCTGGGTGACGAACAGCCGCGAGCATCCGCTGACACCGTGGTCGAACGACCCGGTCACCGATCCGTCGAGCGAGGTGTTCTACATCCGCGACGACGAGACCGGCATGCGCTGGGGGCCGCAGGCGGTCGCGATCGGCGACGATGCGCCGGGCGCGACCGCTTTCGTGGCGAGTCATGGCCAGGGCTACAGCCGGTTTGAGCATTCCGCCGCCGACGTCGCCGTCGAGTTGCTGCAGTTCGTGCCCCTGGCCGATCCTGTCAAGATTTCCCGCCTGACCTTGCGCAACCTGTCCGACCGGACTCGCCGGCTGTCCGTGGCAACCTATGCGGAGTGGGCGCTGGGCGCGTCGCGCAGCGTCGCGGCGCCGCACACCGTGAGCGAGATCGATCAGCCGACCGGCGCGCTGTTTGCCCGCAACGACTGGAGTCAGGTGTATCGCGGCAGGGTGGCGTTCGCCGATTTATGCGGCCTGCAAACCTCGTGGAGCGCGGACCGGCGCGAGTTCATCGGCCGCAATGGCGTCCTGAGCGATCCTGCCGGTTTTCCGGGCAGGGCCGGCGCGACGCCGTTGTCGGGCCGCGTCGGCGCCGGGCTCGACCCGTGTGCCGCGTTGCAGACCACGGTCGATCTCGAACCTGGCGGCAGCGTCGAAATCGTCTTGCTGCTCGGTGAAGGTGCTGATGCGGCAACGGCACGACAGTTGATCGCGCATTACCGTCAGGCGGATCTCGACGCGATATTCGCCGCCGTGACGGCGTTCTGGGACGAGACGCTCGGCGCCGTTCAGGTCGAAACGCCTGATCGCGCGATGGACCTGATGCTGAACCGCTGGCTGTTGTACCAGACGCTGTCGTGCCGGATCTGGGCGCGTGCAGGCTTCTATCAGGCGAGCGGCGCGTACGGTTTTCGCGACCAACTGCAGGACGGTATGGCGCTCGCGGCCGTCCGCCCGGCCCTGACGCGCGAGCATTTGCTGCGGGCGGCGGCGCGCCAGTTTCCGGAGGGCGACATGCAGCACTGGTGGCTGCCGGAAAGCGGCAGCGGCGTACGCACGCGGATCTCCGACGACCGCGTCTGGCTCGCGCATGCGGTTGCGCACTACGTCGACGTCAGCGGCGACCGCGCGATTCTCGATGTATCGATCCCGTTCATCGACGGACGACCGCTGGCCGCCGACGAGCAGGACGCGTTCTTCATCCCGCGCATCTCGGAAACGAGCGCGTCGCTGTTCGAGCATTGCGTGCGCGGGCTGGAGTCCAGTCTCGCGCAGGTCGGCGAGCATGGCCTGCCGCTGATCGGCACGGGCGACTGGAACGACGGCATGAACCGGGTCGGAGAAGCCGGGCGGGGTGAAAGTGTCTGGCTCGGGTGGTTTCTGCATGCGACGCTCACGGCGTTCGCCCCGCTCGCCACGGCACGCGGCTCGGGCGAACTGGCGGCGCGCTGGCTGACGCGCGCCGGCGCGTTGCGCGATGCGCTCGCCGATGCGGGGTGGGATGGCGAATGGTATCGGCGCGGCTACTTCGACGACGGTACGCCGCTCGGCTCGGCCGACAATACCGAATGTACGATCGACGCGATCGCGCAGTCGTGGAGCGTGCTGTCGGGCGCGGCGGACCCGGCGCGCGCCGCGCAGGCGATGGACGCGCTGGACGCGTGGCTGATCCGCCGCGACGATGGCCTGGCGCTGCTGTTCGCGCCGCCGTTCGATCGTTCGCCGGTCGATCCCGGCTATATCAAGGGCTATCCGCCGGGCATCCGGGAAAACGGCGGCCAGTACACGCATGCGGCCACATGGTCGGTGCTCGCGTTCGCACAGATGGGTGACGGCGATCGCGCCGCGAAACTGTTCGCGCTGCTCAATCCGGTCAATCGCAGCCGCACGCGCAGCGGCGCGAATCGCTATCGGGTGGAGCCGTACGTGGTCGCCGCCGACGTCTATTCGGTCGCGCCGCATGTGGGCCGGGGCGGATGGACCTGGTACACCGGCTCGGCGGGCTGGCTGTATCGCGCGGGCGTCGAAGGCCTGCTCGGCCTGCGCAGGCATGGCGACATGCTGTCCATTCAACCGTGCGTACCACGATCCTGGCCGGGTTTCAGGGCAACGCTGCGCCACGGGGCGTCGTACTACGACATCGTCGTCGAGAACCCGGACGACGTCAGCAGCGGCGTGTCCCGCCTGGTCGTCGATGGCGTGCGGCGCGCCACCGGCAAAGCGGCGGTGCGACTCGTGGACGACGGCCGGCGTCACAGCGTGGTCGTGACGCTGGGGGGCGCGCAAGCGGCGCTTCAGTGAGGCGGCAGGTCGGCATCCGGGCCGGTACGTTGGCGGACGGACTGCGTGCGATTCACCGCCCATCATGAACCGACGTCCCGAATTTCATCGAGACGTCAGCGCATGGGTTTCCGCGTATCGTGCCGGATCGGACAGCGCAGCGGCAACCCGAGGAGATGATCATGAGAAAGCTACATTCCGTGGCAGTCGAGATGGCGGTAGTCACCATGACGATTGCCTTGCTGGCGGGTTGCGGCGGTATGTCTCGCCGCGGAACGGATACCGTGATCGGGGCGGGTGTCGGCGGCGTCGCTGGCGCGGTCCTGACGGGCGGTAGTGCATTGGGCACGGTTGGCGGCGCGGCCGTCGGCGGCGTTGTCGGCAATCAGGTCGGGAAATAGGCCGGCCGAAGGGTAGGGAATCGGCGCGCGCACTCGCCGTCACGGCGAAGCGCGCGAATACGTGCGTGCTCCGGAGTGCGACCGGCATGTCGGCATTTCTGCTGAGCGGCGAGCTGAGGCTGTCCTGGTGGCAGCTTGCGTGGATCGTGTTCGCGCTCACGCATGTCACCATCATCGGCGTGACGGTGTACCTGCACCGCTGTCAGGCGCATCGGGTGCTGGATCTGCACCCGTGCGTTAGTTACTTCTTCCGGCTCTGGCTGTGGTTGACGACCGGCATGCTGACCCTGCAGTGGGTCGCCGTGCATCGCAAGCATCACGCGAGAAGCGAGACCCCGGACTATCCGCATAGCCCGCGAACCCGAGGCCTCGCGACCGTGCTGCTGCGCGGCGCGGAGCTGTACCGTGAGGAAGTGCGGAACGAGGAAACGCTGCGCCGATATGGCTCGGGTACACCGGACGACTGGCTCGAACGCCACGTCTATGCCCGCTATCCGAATCTCGGCGTCGGGCTGCTGGCCGTGATCGACGTCGGGCTGCCCGGCGTGGCGGCGTGGGCGATCCGGATGATGTGGATTTCGTTCTGAGCCGGCGGCGTGATCAACGGTTGCGGCCACTTCGGCGGCGATCGGAATTTCGCGACGCACGATGCGAGCACGAACCTTTTCCGGATGGGCATCCTGATCGGAGGAGAAGCGCTGCATAACAATCACCACGCATACGTGACGTCCGCCAGGCTGTCGAACCGCCGGTTCGAATTGGACATCGGCTGGCTGTACATCCACCTGCTGGCGGCGTTGAGGCTCGCGACCGTTCGGCGAGTCGCGACGATGCCGCGCCTGCTCGCGAACAAGGTCGTGATTGACGACGCAACGCTGCAAGCGGTCATCCGCAACCGGCATGCGGTGATCGCCGCCTATGCGCGCATGCTCGAACCCGCCTGCCGGGCGGGAGCTGCGCCGCATCCAGGACATGAGCCGGGACGACAAGCGCGCGTTCGCGCTCGGCATGAAACGCTGGCTGCGCCAGGCCAGGGGCCATCAGCGCAAGCCCGATCTGCGCGCGCTGACGAGCCCCAATGCGAACCGGCGAATACGCGTGTACGTGCATATGTACGAGGCGTTGCTCGAGCTATGGACGTGGTTACACGCATCGCACGAGCAATTGCTGGTTCAGTTGCAGGATTGGTGCCGTTGTACGGAGCAGAGCGACATCAAGGCGATCGCCTATTTCTCGATGCGCCTGCGCCGGTATGCGTGATCGCGGCACGCCGCGACCCGCCATGCGGGACCGGCGTGCCACACGCTTGCTGCGCAAGTGCCGCTCATCTTGCCCGATTGTCGGGGCGCGAATAACGCCACTTGCTCGCATTGGAATTGATGCCGGCATCCTGGCGGATGCGCTTTTCGGCGCGTTCGACGTCGGCACGGGCCAGATCATCCCGCTGCTTTTGCCGGGTCGCGTCATCGCGCCGATCGATCGAGGTGCCTGAGTAATATTTCATGGGCTGCTCCTGAGTGAGGTGTGCTCGCGTCGCGAGACGCCGCGTCGAGTCGGATGCGGCGGACGGATCAGATTGCCGCAGGGGCGATCTTGCCGTCCACGATGTCCTTGCCGAATTGCATCGCCAGGTCGAGTGCGAGCGCCGCCGTTTGCGGAGCGCCATGCTCGAAAATGGTCGAGTAACGCGGCGCCGTTGCCGAGGTCGCCGGAATCGTGTCGATGCGCACGATTGAAGCGAAACGCTTCGGGCCGGGGGCGTGCGGATCGCCGAACGGTGGGAAAAGCATTTGTGAATAGACGCGGAGTTCACGTCCGCGATATTCGAGAGTGGGGATGGTCATGATGTGCTCCTGACAGAGCAGCCGTTGGCGCCAAAGGATTCAAGGGCGCCGATGCCTTGACAAAAAACCGGCAGGTATTTTCAGTGTGCGCGCTAGACAATGGTTTCGCAATAAAAGAATTGGATGCCGAAACATATTCTCCATGCTGATAAATCACCGGGCTGCGATGCGGTTGCGGAAGAATTCGCCTCCAAATAGTCGATACCGTACAGACCGGCGCGTGGCGTCCGGTTCACGATGAACTCAACACCGAGGAGGCCGCCATGTGCATCCCACTTTCACCCGAGGTCGTCGAGACCCTCAAATCGCTTGATCGAATTCCGGATTCCCAAGCCGATATTCCGCGTCCCATAGCGAATGAACTATTGACTCACGGGCTTGCATACGAGTCGCGCACCGGCGGCTCGATCAACATGACGGCCGCAGGCCGGCTGTGGCTGAATCGGTGCGCGTATTAGCGCACATGCGTCGGCCAGGCGGGACCGGAGTTTTGTCCTGCAAAACGATCCGTGGACCCATGAGGAGGCAATGATGAAAATCCAATCTACACGATGGTTTACGCTGGACCAATATGCGCCTGTTCGCAACGGATGGTATGAAGTGCGACTGGTGAGCGGCGACACGGCGTTTGCGAAGTTCGGCGACGGCGAATGGACCGAAAAGCCGATGCTCACCTTTACGCGTTGGCGAGGCTTGTGCTCTGATCCGGCCAAGTCGGTCGACCAGGAGACGATTGCCGCGGATGCGACCGCAGCGAAAGGCGTCCGCGATGCGTGGGACGCGTTCTTTCCCGGCATGGGAGACGAGCAGCACAAACCACTTGCCGCCGCGCACGGCGACCACACCCGACGTATTGCGGCATCGTGATGGCCAGTCGGGAAACGGGTATCGCCGGATGTTGCATGCACGCGCCGTCAACACCCGGTGAATCCGCGCACGTTGCCTGTTCGCGCGGCGCGACGGAACCGTTCGCGCGAACACACTACGGCCGCTTCCTGAACTGCTCTTTCGCGTCACCGAATGACGCTTGTGTCTTCCCGACGACCTGCTCGACCTTGCCCTGCATTCTGGTCGATCGATTTCCCATGACCCTGCCGACCATTTCCTTCAGTCTGCCTTTCGCTTCCGCGATGCGACCTCTCACCTGATCCCTGTTCATCACACTGCTCCTTGACATGGGTCGCCTGCTTTGCTGATACGAAACCTGGAACCATCGAAGCGTCATATCGGCCGCTTCAGCGCGGAACAATCAGGGCGCCCGAAGACACACTGCGCGCAATCGAGACGGAAGTCGGTACGATGCCGTACGCGAATCGACGCCGGCGTGCCGTCGAATGCACGCGGGCGGCGATCGGCGCGA
This sequence comes from Burkholderia sp. WP42, assembly GCF_000745665.1. Taxonomy (NCBI): domain Bacteria; kingdom Pseudomonadati; phylum Pseudomonadota; class Betaproteobacteria; order Burkholderiales; family Burkholderiaceae; genus Burkholderia; species Burkholderia sp. WP42. The sequence continues at coordinate 24,004 of NZ_JQJT01000043.1, forward strand.
TCACCGCGAAGAGAGGTTGTGCAGGTTGTCTGTTTTTGCATGCTTGGTACGCTTTCGTACCGCATTCGTATTCGCCTGTGTGTAGCGTCAGGGATATCCACGAACAACCTTGGGGTGAATCATGCAGCGACGAACCTTTCTATGGGGTACGCCGGGATCGATCCTGGCTATCGGCCTCGCGGTCTCGGGATGCACGACGACCGGCACATCCGACGCCAGCGGCCACCAGACCGACAAACGCCACACCATCGATGCAGGCGTCGACTCGACCCTTGCGCGCCTTTACACGACCGCCAAAGGCTCGCGTGAACTCGTCGGCAAGGCACGCGGCGTGCTGGTATTCCCGTCAGTCATCGCGGCCGGTCTCTTCGTCGGCGGCCAGTACGGCGAAGGCTCGCTGCGCGTTGCCGGCAGCACGGTCGGGTACTACAGCACCACCACTGGCTCGATCGGGCTGCAGATCGGTGCGCAATCGAAAGCCATCATTTTCCTGTTCATGACCGAGGATGCGCTTGGTCGCTTCCGTAACAGCGAAGGCTGGTCGGTGGGCGGCGACGCGTCGGTGGCAGTACTGAAAATCGGCGCGAACGGCAACATCGACACCAGCACCGCGACCGCGCCGATCGAAGCGTTCGTGCTGACGAACAACGGGTTGATGGCCGGCGTCACGCTCGAAGGCACGAAGGTCACCCGGCTCAAGTCGCTGTAACGAGCGGCGGAGGCAGGGCGGCTTCGTATCCCTGTGTTGTTTTCAATCTTGCGGAGGGCGCATGCGCGTCCTCACGACAGCGGGCCCGCTGGTTTCGCTGATCGCCGGCATTCTGATTCTTGTGGTTCCCCGTTTGTTGAACTACATCGTTGCGATCTATCTGATCGTCATCGGGTTGCTCGGGCTGTTCGGCGGACATCTCCACTGAACCGGGACCACCCACGAGAAAGCAGGTGACGAACTTCGCAAGCGGCACCCGCGATCGTCGACCCGTTGCCGTCGCCGGGGCCGCACGGTGTCGACCGCGGAACGATGTGCCGGCTCGTTTTCCGGTTGCGCCATCGCGTGCCGATTGCAATCGAGGTCGCGCTGCCGGAGTGATGCTCCGCGATGCCCGCGATGACGCGCGTGCGTCCGGTACGTTGCCGACCGACTCCACGCCCGCGTCCACCTGCTTTCATATCGAAAGAGTCGATGCACGTTCCGAACCTGGTACATCGAGCGCGGGTCCTGCATTAAGAAAGCAGGCGACTTCCGTCCGGGGTACTCAGGCATTCGACAGATGGCACCGCCGATTTCGACGCGACAGGCGACGAACGGCGCATGTGAGCGTATCGACGGAAGCATCGGTTCGATTGCATTCGGCAGCCATCGGTGCGGACGCATCGCGACATGACTGACCGGATTGATTGAGGAGAGACGACATGTCACTGCGACTTCTTCTACTGATCGTGGTCGTGCTGCTGCTGGTCGGGGCGATTCCGGCCTGGCGCTACAGCAACGGCTGGGGTTATGGTCCAAGCGGATTGCTGGGCTTGGTATTGGTCGTGTTGCTCGTCCTGATGTTGCTTGGCAGACTGTGACGCGAGACGTCATCGACACTGCAGGTTCATGGAAATACCGCCGCCCGGCACCTTGAGTGCCGGGCGTTGCACTGCACCGAACCGTTCGACCCGTGCCGCCTCGCCCGCCACGGATCTCACGCATAGCGGCGCATCAGCGGCGCGGCCGAGATGCCGTGCAGCACGATCGACATGGCGATGATGGATAGTACCCACGGAACCAGCGGCAACAGTTCCGCGCGTGGCCCTTGCTCGAGAGCCAGCATCAGGTAATACAGGGAACCCACGCCGCGAATGCCGAACCAGCTGATCAAGCGGCGCTGGTGGTGCGACGCTCGGGAGCCGATCAGCGCGAGCTGGATGGCGACCGGCCGGATGACGAACAGCAGGATTGCGACCACAGCCGCACCCGTCCAGGTGAGCATGTCAGCCCAATAACGGGAGACAAGCGCGCCGATCAGCAGGATCAGCACGGCTTCGGCAATGTGTTCAAGCTCGATCGTGAAACCCATGACCGACTCCGCGACGAATGCATGGGCTTTGTCGGGATCGGTGGAGGTGGCCTCGACATCCTCGCTGTCCACGATGCCGACCGTCTCCTTCGACGTTTTCTGGCCGCTCGTTCGGTGCTCGACGCGCCGCATCGCGACGCCCGCGGCGAACACGGCCAGAAACCCGTAGCCATGAATGGCGAGCGTCACGCCATACGACAGCATGATCAGGCCAAGCGCGAAGAATCCTTCGAGGCCGAGCGCCTGCCCGTGACGGCTGCGCAAGAACGCGACGATCCGAGCGGTGGCGAAGCCGAGCAGCCAGCCGGCGCCCACCCCGGACGCGATGCCCCATGCAATGCCGCCGACCATGCTCCAGTGAACATCCGAACTCGTGCCGGAGCCGCACAACAGCAGGCCGAGCACCGCGCATGGGTAGGCAGTGCCGTCGTTGATCCCGCCTTCGCCGGACAATGAAAACCGCACCAGCTCGACGTCGCCGGCGTCACGCACGCCGACGTCATGAGCAAGCACCGGGTCCGTCGGCGCGATCATTGCGCCCAGCAATACCGCGACGCCGAGACTCAAATTCAACACCAGCACGCCGAGCATGGCGATCGACGCGACAGTGACGATCATCGCGACGATGCCAAGCCGAAGCGGCAACATCCAGCGGCGATCGGTAGGCGGGACACGCAGTCTCAGGCCGATGGCGAACAGCGAGATGAGAAGGCCGATTTCGGCGGCGATGCGCAAATGCGTGACGTCGTCCGGCAATGTCATCGACAGGAAATTGATGCCAGAGGGTCCGATTAGAAAGCCTATCCCGAGATACACCATGGCGGCGCTCAGCGGTAGGTGCTTGAGCGATGATCCGATGAGGCCCATGAAAATCAGCAGGGCTCCGAAGATGAGGCATCCGATCGTTTCGGTCACGTTGCATACTCCGCATAAATGACGTTGCGCTCGCCGCGCTTCGGTTGCAGGTGGCCATGTGGCGTCGCGGAGGCTGTACGCGCGCGCACCGGACGGGGCGTCGATGCCCCACACTCGTCGCACAGTATCGCGCCGATCGTCCCACGTTCGCAGCGAGCCGGTCAGGCGTCTGTCCGATGGCGGACAAAGGAGCGGGCACGACCATTGCGATCGCAGCGACGCGTGCCTGCGGCCCAAGCGGTCGGGAACGCGTGCCAGAAGCGGCACGCAGGCGATGTACGGTAGCGGGCAGAGTGGCGCCGTGCGTCGTCATAGACTGTTCGCCGATCCTCACGACAACCGGAGCGTTGCCATGGCCCACTCAGCAATCGAGGGAGACCTGCGTTCGCTTGAACGACTCATTGCACGCGTCACGCTCGGTGAACCTGAGCCATTGGCACTCTGGCGAATTCGGCTGGAATCGATGCTGGAGAACGGCCGTCTGACGCCCCCGGAGCGCACGCATTTCGTCAGCATCATTGCCCTTATCCTCATGCTCGAACGTCGAGCGGGCAAGTCGGCCGCGCATTGAGCACGGCCGGCCATCGGGTACCGGGGATCTCTATCGGATCGATGCGGAAAGCTTCAACGTAGAGAATCACGTGGAGCGCGCATCGTGTCCGATGCCCAGTCGATGGTCGACGCGGTGCTCGAAGCCGGTACGCGCGATGCCGGCGGCGGCCCGAACGCCTGATTCGCGCACGGGCCGCCGATGGCTCAGGCGAGCAGTTTCATCGCGCGGTCGCAGACGTTCTCGACCGTGAAGCCGAAATCGCGCATCAGCTCGGCGCCCGGCGCCGATGCACCGAAGCCCGCTATGCCGAGCACGTCGCCACGATCGCCGACATAGCGATGCCAGCCTTGCGACACACCCGCTTCGATCGCCAGCCGCGCGCCGACCGACTTAGGCAGCACGGCGTCCTGATATGGCTGAGGCTGAGCGTCGAACAATCGCCAGCAGGGCAGCGACACCACCCGAACCGCCACGCCGCGCGCGAGCAGTTCGACTTGCGCCGCCAGCGCCAACGCGACTTCCGAGCCCGTCGCGATCAGGATCAGCGCGGGGCGGCCGTCGGGGGCGTCGGCCAGCACGTATCCGCCGCGCCGCAAGCCCTCGGCCGGTGCGAACCGGAGGCGATCGATGGTCGGCACGTCCTGGCGGGTCAGGACCAGTGCGGTCGGCCGCTCCCGCGCTTCGAGCGCCACGCGCCACGCGACGGCCGTCTCGTTGGCGTCGGCCGGTCGAATCACCAGCAGGCCCGGGATCGCGCGCAGCCCGGCGAGTTGCTCCATCGGCTGGTGCGTCGCACCGTCCTCGCCGACCGCGAGGCTGTCGTGTGTGAACACATAGATCACCTGCAGGTGCATCAACGCGGCGAGCCGGATCGGCGGGCGCATGTAGTCGGAAAAGATCAGGAAGGTCGCACCGAACGGCAGGATGCCGCCGTGGGTTGCCAAGCCGTTCAGGATCGCGCCCATCGCATGCTCGCGCACGCCGAAATGCAGATTGCGGCCGCTGCGGCTCCAGCCGCCGCCGTCGGAGCCTTGCCGGTCGAGCGCGTTCATGCCGGGGGCCTCGAAATCGCCGAGCCCGGTCAGCGCGGTGAAGGTGGAGGGATTCAGATCGGCGGAGCCGCCGACCAGCGACGGTACGCGGGAAGCGAGGGCGTTCAACACCTTGCCGGATGCGACCCGCGTCGCAATGCCTTGCTGATCGGCCGGAAAGACCGGGATATCGCGGTCCCAACGGTCGGGCAGCGTGCCGCGCACCGTGTTCAGCAGCATCTCCGCCAGCTCGGGGAACGCGCGCGTATAGGCCTCGAACCGCGCGTTCCACTGCTCTTCTCGTGCTCGCCCCTCCACCAGCGCCCGGCGAAAATGCGCGAGCGCCGGTGGGGGGATATGAAACGCGGGATCGGGCGGCCAGCCGAGGTTGTGCTTGGTAAGGCGCACCTCGGCATCGCCGAGCGGCGATCCGTGAGCCTGGTACGTGTCTTGCCGGTTGGGCGAGCCGTAGCCGAGATGCGTGCGCACGAGGATCAACGATGGACGCCGCTGCTCGGCGCGTGCGTTGACCAGCGCCGCATCGATGGCGGCCAGGTCGTTGCCGTCGTGGACCGTTTCGGTATGCCAGCCGTAGGCGTCGAACCGTCGCGCGCGATCTTCGGTGAAGGTGATCGCGGTGCCGGCGGACAGCGTGACCCGATTGTCGTCGTACAGGCAGATCAGCTTGCCGAGCCGGAGATGGCCGGCAAGCGAGGCCGCTTCCGCTGCGACGCCCTCCATCAGGTCGCCGTCGCTGACGAGTACGTAGGTGTGGTGATCCACGATCGCGAAGCCGGGACGGTTGTAGCACGCTGCGAGCTGCGTTTCCGCCATCGCCATGCCGACGGCGTTGGCGAAGCCCTGGCCGAGCGGGCCGGTCGTCGTCTCGACACCCGGCGTGAGGCCGCGCTCCGGATGGCCGGGTGTGAGGCTGCCCGATTGCCGGAAGCTGCGGATCTGATCGAGCGGCAGGTCGTAGCCGGTGAGGTGGAGCAGGCTGTACAACAGCATCGAGCCATGTCCGGCCGACAGGATGAAGCGATCGCGATCGAACCACGCCGGGTTGGCGGGGTGATGCTTGAAATGGCGCATCCATAACGCATAGGCCATCGGTGCGGCGCCGAGCGGCAAGCCTGGATGGCCGCTCGCCGCTTTCTGCACGGCATCGATCGACAGGAAGCGCAGCGTATTGATGCAGAGTGCATCGAGTGCCGAACCTTCGGTTGGCGGGGAATCGGTTGAGGTCATGCAGTTGCTCCCTGGCGTCCGGTCACGGGATATCCCGCACGGGATGGTCGTTGCGTTGGCTAGCCATTGTGCGGGTCAGCGTTATCGGTCTCCGTGCCAATAGCCGTGCTTGCCGTAGAACTCATGCAACTCGATCTCGTAGCTTCGATGCACGAGCTGCGAGTCGTCGTATGGAGGGCTGCGGCGGATCGCGTCGCGCGTGAGCGTGGTCGATACCGTTTCCGTCGGCCAGTCCACCTGGTCGAGCCAGTGAGTCGCGATCAGCACTTCCTTGCCGGTCGACCACCAGCTCGACGTGTCGATCGCCAGATAGCGGATCACCCAGGCTTCATCGTCGTAAATGAAGTCGGACACGTGGCCGATATGTCCGTCCTTGACTTCGAGCCGATAGCCGTCGACCTCGCCGGTGCTGTGCAGATGCGTATCCGCCGGCGTACTGGCCGCCGCGCCGTGCGAGAACAACGGGTCACCCGCTTCGAGGTCCTGCGACGGACCGGCCGGATCGAAAGCCGGGTAAGCACCCATCCCCCAAAGGTTCGGGCCGCCCCAGTAAGTCGGGTAGTTGTAGTAACGCAGGTACTCGATCTCGTGCTGGCGCGATACTGGTTTGTGCGTGTCCACGTTCGGGCTGTCTCTCACCTGCTGTTGCGACAGACTGACATATAGCGTGCGGAATTCGGGATGTGTTACGGAATATGGCGAGATGAGAACCCGTCTGTCGTGCAGCCAGTCGCCCGTCTCGACGACGAGGTAGCGAATACACCAGTTGTCATCGTCGAAGTAGGCCTGGTTAATGTGCCCGATATCGCCGTCCTTCGCTCGAACCGTATCTCCGTGCAACCTTCGGATGCTTCGCAACATGATGTCCTCGTCAGAACGATGCCCTGCACATTGGTAATCAGGCGAACCTGCCTGCCGTGCAGTGGTATCCAGCCGTTCCCGTCGATGCGGAACGATGCCCGCCGAGCGCGTCCCCCGGGTGGCCGGCATGGTTGAGACGCTACACACAACGAATGCCAGATGCGGTACGAAACCGTACAAAGCACGCACGGGCGTAAATCTCCCCTCCCGGCATGTCGCGACACATCCACTCGGTCATCATCAGGATAACGAAGTCGTGAGATTCACTACGTCCACTTGCCGGCCGGGTGTATCCGTCCGCCGGACTGGATTCGTGCGTCACCACAGCCGCAGGGGGAAGAACTGCGAGACGCCGGGCGCCCGTGCGGGGGATGGTCGTGGTGGCGACCGCCGTGATGCGTCATGCCCGCGTGGTTGCCCCGGTCCCAGCCGTGATTCATTCTGTCCGCGCGCAACTGCGGTGCACCGACAAGGCAGCCGAACGGAACGATCAGGCCGACGAGTCGCATCCCCGTTCTCGGTGCCATCGTGTTTCGACATGCGTGTCCGATTGAAACGTCCATCATGTTTAGATGAACGCCTCCCGTTTGCGACGGTTTTTCGTGTGTTCCGACCGCGACAGGATGGGTTGCAGCTTTATACCCGGCAACTAGACCTTACCGCCCGTGCCGGTTTGCCTCGGCACCAGCCCGATCCACGCCGCAAACTCGCGCCCGGATCGGAACGTCTTCACATCCCCCATCGTTGCAACTGCTGCGGTCGCCGTCAGCGGCCCGACACCCGGTACCGCGGCAATTGCCCGGCAGGACTTGTCCTCTCTCTGCCATGCCCGTAGACGCCGTTCGATTTCGGCAATCTGCGTGATCCGGTGCAGGGGCGGCGGCATTCGAGAGTGGGGCGAAAACCGCTGAGCCGAGGGCGACTGTCGCCGCCACGGCGTACGCGCCGGCAATCTGTCAGGGGGATGGCGAGAAGAGCAAGTTTCATGGCGGATCCAGATGGAAATTGAAGGAGTTGACGTCTCGTGATTCATACGGGCGGCGGCGAATTCGGCCCGGTGGCCCGGCTATAGGCGGGTGTGCGGGCTGAGTCTTTCCGATGCTGGACGGTTTGCTGGTGTGCGTGGCTGTCTCGCGATGCCTGGCGTTGGTCGGCGGATCGCGCTAGCACCGGGCGGAATATTCCAATCGGGTCTATGCTGGCAGGTGACCGGAGGCGTTTCACGCGGGCGGCCCAGCTGAATCCGGCGCGGCCCGATCCGAACCTCACCTCCATGGAGGCGGTTATGCGCAGCAGATATCGAGAGCAGCATACGAACGGCGGCAAGAGCGAACGTAATGTCGACGAGGCAGTGGAGGGGACATTCCCCGCCAGCGATCCGCCGTCGATCGGCGGTGTAACGAAAATGATCTCCCGCCCGACCCACCGAAAACATCATCGGAAGTCGTCGCACATCAAGCACCGCTAGCGCAGGGTGAGCGCCCTGCGCGACCACGAGGCATCGAGTAGTCGCCGATATCCGGCGATATCGATAAGCATGGCGAAATCGGTCGGCGCACCGGCGAGCCGATATTCCCGGTGTACCCCGGTACGGAGCCGTACCGACTTCCAATGCCGATGCACGTAGCGTTTTCTCGTGCGTCGAGTGCCGCTTTCGATGTCGAGGCCGTGCACGAGACGGATATTCCCGGAACTTGTCCAAGGATTACACCATGAGGATGCTCCATACCCCCGACCGATCCGGGGATGACGGAAACGGAAGCAAGCTCGTCGAACGCGATGCTGGCGATGAACCCGGTCATATGGTGACGACCGCGGATGTCCTGAAGGGCAGCCAGATCATCGCGTCGGACGGTGAGAATATCGGCAACGTATTCGACATCGTGCTCGATTTGCACCTCGGCAAAATTGCCTACGCGGTGGCGTCCAGCGGCGGCACGGGCGAGATGCTTCGTGCCATTCCGTGGAGTGCGATGAAATACAATGTCGGCGACAAATGTTTCCATCTGGATGTAACCGCTGCGCATGTCAAAAGCGCCCCGGGCTTCGACGAGGAGCATTGGCCGGTGATGACGCAATCGCAGTGGGGATTGTCACTTCACCAGTACTACAACCGGGTGCCGTACTGGGCCGTCGGATGAGGCGTAGTGACGGCTAGAGTTGCTTCAGAGCCGGAAGCAAGCGGTCGAATTCGCGTTTGACCACGCCGTAGCATTCGCACACGCGATTTTCGAGCCCGGGTCGGTCCAGCACCTCGATATGGCCGTAGTTGTAGCGGATGAGGCCGGCGTCCTGCAGCTTCAATGCCGCTTCCGTCACGCCCGACCTGCGCACGCCCAGCATGTTGGCGATCAGTTCCTGAGTCATGCGCAACTGGTTCGATGGCAGGCGGTCGAGGCTGAGCAGCAGCCAACGACACAGCTGCTGATCGATCGAGTGATGACGGTTGCATACCGCGGTCTGCGCCATCTGCGTGATGAGCGCCTGCGTATAGCGCAACAACAGACGCTGCATCGCGTTGCCGCGCCGGAATTCTTCTTTCAGGACGCTGGCGTCGAGCCGGTAGGCCTGTCCAGCGCTTTGCACGACGGCGCGGCTCGGCGTCGTTTCGCCGCCCATGAACAGCGACACGCCGATCATGCCCTCATGCCCGACGATCGCGATTTCCGCGGACGAGCCATCCTCCATTACATACAGCAGCGACACGATCGACGTGGTCGGAAAATAGACGTAACGAAGCTGGCCGCCCGATTCGTACAGCACTTTCCCGAGCGGCATGTCGACGATCGTCAGGTTCGGGATGATGCGTACAAGCTCGTTCTTCGGCAGTGCGGCAAGCAGGTGATTCTCGGTAATGGGCGGGTTGTCCGGCATGCGTGACTCCAGTGCTCGCGCCCGGCTGACGAGCGAGAATCCGACCGATGTGGGCGCTGCGGGAATCGGCGGACGGGGCGACCATCATACTTTACCGATCCGACGACCAGGCGGCAGCAATATGTCCCTTTTCCCGATGAAGTTCTGTAGATCGCTCGAATGCGAATCCTGTTTCGAAAATTATAGTGGCGGCACATGTCGCATCAAGGCAATGCGCAATCGCGCGCGCTTGATACGGGACTGATATTTCACGGAGCAGTTGAGGGGAAATCAATCGCGATCGGCAGGCCTGAGCGGTGTCGACCGCGGAATGATGAGCCGCGATGATGCGCGCGCGTCCGCTCCGTTGCTGGACAGTGGCACACGAGCACGCGAAGCGTAGCCTTCACCACACTGACCGCCGATCCAGAAGCCGGCCGCGATGACCGACGGGAACAGGGGTAATCGTCCTTTTCGCGCATGTATGGACCCGACGCCTTTTGCAAGGGTAGGTTCAACGGATTGTTGCAACACTGAACCGCACCGGGAATCGTGGAGGCCGGTTGGTTTAAGTTAATGCAGGCACTTCAGCAGCATTTCTGAGTTGCCTGTAATAGTTTGCCTCAGCTTCGGCAGGCGGGATATAGCCGAGCGGTTCCATCAGCCGATGATGGTTGTACCAGGCGACCCATTCCAGCGTTGCCAGTTCGACGGATTCCCTCGTTTTCCAAGGGGCGCGCCGGTGAATCAGTTCCGTCTTGTAGAGACCGTTGATCGTTTCAGCCAGCGCGTTATCGTAGCTGTCGCCACGGCTGCCGACGGACGGCTCGATACCCGCCTCGGCCAAACGTTCGCTGTACCGAATTCTGACGTATTGAGCCCCCCTATCGGAGTGGTGTATCAAGGTCCCATCGTCGCCCGGTTGGCGCGCGTACAGCGCCTGTTCGAGCGCATCCAGAACGAAGTC
>NZ_JQJT01000044.1:0-26508 GCF_000745665.1 Burkholderia sp. WP42
CGCGTTCGCGGCGCTGTCGCAGAACAAGGCGGAAGCCGCGCAGAAGGCCGGCCGCTTCGCCGACGAAATCGTGCCGGTGTCGATTCCGCAGCGCAAGGGCGAGCCGCTGCAGTTCGCGACCGACGAGTTCGTGCGTCACGGCGTGACGGCGGAATCGTTGGCGGGGCTGAAGCCGGCGTTCGCGAAGGACGGCTCGGTGACGGCGGCGAACGCGTCGGGGCTGAACGACGGCGCGGCGGCGGTGCTGGTGATGTCGGCGCAGAAGGCGCAGTCGCTGGGGCTCACGCCGCTGGCGCGCATCAAGGCGTACGCGAACGCGGGCGTGGATCCGAGCGTGATGGGCATGGGGCCGGTGCCGGCGTCGCGGCGCTGCCTGGAGCGCGCGGGCTGGACGCCGGGCGATCTGGACCTGATGGAAATCAACGAGGCGTTCGCGGCGCAGGCGCTGGCGGTGCACAAGCAGATGGGCTGGGACACGTCGAAGGTGAACGTGAACGGCGGCGCGATCGCGATCGGTCACCCGATCGGCGCCTCGGGCTGCCGGATTCTGGTGACGCTGCTGCACGAGATGGTCAAGCGCGATGCGAAGCGCGGGCTGGCGTCGCTGTGTATCGGCGGCGGGATGGGCGTGGCGCTCGCGGTGGAGCGTGCGTAAGCGCGTGAGCGCGATTCGACGCTCGAGCATGGAGGCGGCGCAGCCTGCGCCGCGCGCGCACGAAGCAGCGGCTTCGCGCGCGATACGTTGCCAACAACAAGCGTGATGTTCCGGGATGCGCCGTGTCCGCGCCGCGGGCGCGGACGCATCGCAGCGGCGGGGCGGCGGCATCGGCGGTGCGGCCGTCTCGCGTGATTGTCTACTTTTCTTGTCGGTGACAAACAGGATGACTAAGCGAATTGCAGTTGTGACGGGTGGAATGGGCGGCCTCGGCGAAGCGATCAGCATCCGGCTGAGCGATGCGGGCCACCGGGTCGTCGTCACGTATTCGCCGGGCAACAGCGGCGCCGATCGCTGGCTCGGCGCGATGCATGCGGCCGGCCATGAATTCGACGCGTACCCGGTGGACGTGGCCGACCACGATTCGTGTCAGCAGTGCGTCGAGAAGATCGTCCGGGACGTCGGCCCGGTCGAAATCCTGGTGAACAACGCGGGCATCACGCGCGACATGACGCTGCGCAAGCTCGACAAGGTGAACTGGGACGCGGTGATCCGCACCAACCTCGACTCGGTGTTCAACATGACGAAGCCGGTGTGCGACGGCATGGTCGAGCGCGGCTGGGGCCGCATCGTCAATATCTCGTCGGTGAACGGCTCGAAGGGCTCGGTCGGGCAGACCAACTACGCGGCGGCGAAGGCCGGCATGCACGGCTTCACCAAATCGCTCGCGCTCGAAGTCGCGCGCAAGGGCGTGACGGTGAACACGGTGTCGCCCGGTTATCTCGCGACGAAGATGGTGACGGCGATCCCGCAGGACATCCTCGATACGAAGATCCTGCCGCAGATCCCGGCGGGGCGCCTCGGCCAGCCGGAGGAAGTCGCGGCGCTGGTCGCGTATCTGTGCTCGGAGGAGGCCGGCTTCGTGACGGGCTCGAACATCGCGATCAACGGCGGCCAGCACATGCATTGACGCGTGGCGGCCCGGCCGCGCACGGCCGGGCCGCGTTCCCGCAGTATCCAGCGCCGGCGCGGTAGGCACGCCGCGCCGGCCTCGCATTCCGGAGGAGGCATGGGCGACACCTGGACGGGACTCGTGATCGGCGGCGCGGCGCTGGCCGTCGCGCTGACGATGGCGATCGCGCTGCACTGGCTCGAGCGGCGCCGCGCGCGGTTGCTGCGCAATTTCGATCATCGCGATTGCTGGGTCGTCGCGTATGGCAGGCGTCTTGCGCGTCGGCCGGTACGGCGCACGCGCAGCGGCGCACGGTGAGGGCGGCGGGGTGAGCACGTAGCGGCAGGCGACGGCGGCTGCGGCGCGCTTACGTACCGTGCCGCAGCCCGGCGCCCGTAGCCCGCAACCTGCAACCCGCGAGCTCGGCGGCGGTGCGCCGCTCGCTCGCAGTCAATCGCGCTCAATCGCCGTGAGTCAGCGCGCCGTCGCCCGGGTCGCTCTTGCGAAAAATCCGCTCGGTCGTGCACTTGGTCGCATCCCAACCCGCGCGCAACGCCTGCGCGATGCCGTGGCTCACTCGCCGTGCGTCTGCGCGCCGTCGCCCGGGTCGCTCTTGCGAAAAATCCGCTCGGTCGTGCATTTGGTCGCATCCCAACCCGCGCGCAACGCCTGCGCGATGCCGTGGCTCACTCGCCGCGCGTCTGCGCGCCGTCGCCCGAGTCGTTCTTGTGGAAGACCCGCTTGGTCGTGCGCTTGGTCGCATCCCAGCCCTCGCGCGACGCGTGCGCGATGCCGTGGCCGACCGCCTTCGCGGCGCTCGCGGTCGCATGGCCGAAGCTGCGCGCGGCCTCGCCGGTCTTGTGCGCGGCTTCCTTCGAATCGCGCTTGATGTCCTGCTTCACTTCCGACATGTCCGCGTGCGCGATCGGGCTGATCAGCGCGACGACGAACGCGGTGCAAACGAACTTGCGTGCTTTCACGACGTGGTTTCCTTCGGATTGATTCATCGGGCCTCCATGCGATCGCCGTGCGGCGCGGCCGATGCGCCGGCCGCCGCTGCATCGAGCATCACCGCCGCGCGTCCGCGCAGCAGCACGCGCTCGCCGCAGCGCAGCGCGAAGTCGTACAGCACCGTGCGGTCGTCGCCGCCGATGCGCTCTGCCTCCACGACGAGCGGCAGCTCGAACGTGTCGAGCCGATCGACGAACGCATCGACGTTGCGCACGCTCGCGAGATAGCCGGCGCGCGGACGCGCCCGTTCGTCGTGCGCGCCGAGCAGCGCACCGTGCACGGCCATCGCCTGCGCTGCATATTCGATGCCGCACACCGACGCGAGCCGGCCGTCGCGACGCAGCGGATGGTGCGCATCGCGGTGGCTCGTCGCGCTGCAGCGGATGCGCACGGCGTCCCACGCGTCGACGCGCTCGAGCATGCACATCGCGCCCGCGTGCGGAATGCGCGCGGCGATCCATTCGCGATCGAGCGTCGCGGTCGACATCGGCGGCAGCGGCGTAGGGTCGACGGTCGTCATCGCGCACGCTCCATGGCCGCATCGGCCGGCGCGACATCGACCTGCACGCGCGTATCGTCCAGATAGTCGAGCACGACGCGCGCCGCACGCCGCGCGGCCAGCGCATCGAGCAGCGGCAACGCACGCGCGGCCGGAATGCCGGCGCGCAGCGCTTCGAGCGCGGGCAGCGCGAGCGGCGTCGCCGCGGCATCGGTGAGCGCCACGTCGATGCGCGCCAGCGTGCGCTCGCTCGGCTGCGGCGCGAACACCAGCGCGACGCCGAATGCGTCGACGATCGGGCGCACGCTGCGCAGCGGCTCCGGATAGTCGGTGTCGTAAGCGATCAGCAGGCTCGGCACGCAGTCGACCGCCACCTGGCACAGGCTCTCGAGGAGGCCCGCGGCAAAGCTGCCGTCGTGCGCGCACAGCACGTTCGACGTCGCCATCGCGCGGGTCGCGATGCTCCAGTAGCCGGCCGGCGCATTGTGTACGGAGTTGTGGAAGCGCGTCGGCGACAGCTGGCGATCGTCGCCGGCCAGCGTTTCGCAGATCGCATGGCAGTTCTGGCCATCACCGCCCGACGCGCTGAACACGGTCGCAAGCGTCGCCGCGTCGCGCCCGCTCGCCGCCGCGGCTTCGAGGCCGGCTGCCAGCGCGACGCGCACGACCGGGCCGGTGCGCCGGCGTTCCGCCGGCGGCAAGCCGGCCGGCGGCGGCAACACGGTGCGCGCGCTCGCGTAGGGCGCGTGGCCGGCGAGGACGGCGGCCGCGTGCGGCCAGTCGTTCAGCCCCGGGCCAACCAAGCCGATACCTTCGATGAATGCGCTGAGCGTCATGTCGGCTCCCGGCGGTTCGCGCTCGCATGGTCGGCGCGGCCGAACACCAGCGTACAGTTCGTGCCGCCGAAGCCGAACGAATTGGACAGCGCCGTGCGCATCTGCGCCGCGCGGCTCGCGAGCACGTAGTCGGCAGCGAGCGCCGGATCGGGTTGCGTCGTGTTGACGCCGGCCGGCACGAACCCCTCGCGCAGCGCGAGCGCGGTGATCACGGCTTCGAGCGCGCCGGCCGCGCCGAGCGTGTGACCGGTCGCGCCTTTGGTCGAGCTGCACGGCGTGCGCGCGAGCAGCGCGCCGACTGCGCGACTTTCGGCGGCGTCGTTGCTCGGCGTCGCGGTGCCGTGCAGGTTCACGTAGTCGATGTCGGTCGCGTCGAGGCCGGCCGATGCGAGCGCCTGTTCGATCGCGAGGCGCGCGCCGAGTCCTTCGGGATGCGGCGACGACATGTGATGCGCATCGCTCGATTCGCCGATGCCGAGCAGCAGGATCGCATCGTCGTCGAGTGCGTCGCGTTCAGCGGGCACGCGCTCGAGCAGCGCGAACGCGGCGGCCTCGCCGATCGAGATGCCGTCGCGCGCCACGTCGAACGGCCGGCACGGCTGACGCGACAGCAGTTCGAGCGAATTGAAGCCGTACAGCGTGGTCAGGCACAGCGTGTCGACGCCGCCGACCACGGCCGCGTCGATCAGCCCCGCCTCGATCATCCGGCGCGCGGAGCCGAACACCTTCGCGCCGGACGAGCAGGCGGACGAGATCGCCGTCGCCGGCCCGCGCAGCCCGCAATACGCGCGCACGAACGCGGCGGCCGAATACGGGTTGTGCGTATGCGCGTAGCGGAAGTTGGCCGGCAGCGCGCCGCTCGCGGGATCGCGCCGCATGTACGCGCGTTCCGTTTCGAGGATGCCCGACGTGCTGGTGCCGACGAACACGCCGACGCGCTGCGCCCCGTATCGCGCGACGGCCGCCGCGACGCGCGCGTCGAAGCCGTCCTGCACGAGGGCGAGCTGGGCGAGGCGGTTGTTGCGGCAGTCGAAGTCGGCGAGATCGGCGCGCACCGGCTGCGCATCGAGCCCGTCGACGGCGCCGATCCACGTGTCGAGTTCGGCGCGCTCGAAGCGACATGGCGAGAGCCCGCCGCGCGCGGTGCGCAGCGCATCGACGGTCGCGTCGCCGCCGCGGCCGATGCAGCTGGTGCTGGTGAAGTGCGAGAGCAGGAGAGGGTTCACGAGGATCGCATCCGGGAGCCGGAACGCGCGCGGCAGCAACGCCGGCCGGCGCGTCGGGCGTGGTCAGAGTTTATCAAACGGGGTCCCTTGCAGGCCCGGCCGGACGCCCGCTGCGGGCGGCTCGGCCGCGGCGGCGGCGGCGCGCAGCGTGGTCCACTGCAATTGCGCGTCGGCAGCCGCGCGCAGCAGCGCGGGCAGCACGTCGAGCACGACCGGTACGCCGCGCGCATCACGCGCGGCGTGCCCGTCGTGCACGAGCAGGATGTCGCGCGGCGCGAGGCCGTGGAGCAGCCGCTGCGCGACGATGCCCGCGTCGCGCGTGCGCGTGTCGAAGCCGCGGCGCGTCCAGCTCGCGAGCTGCAGGCCGAGCTCGCACAGCACCGGCTCGAGGAACGGATTGCGCAGCCCGGCCGGCGCGCGAAAGAACTGCGGGCGCGTGCCGGTGAGTTCGATCAGCGTCTGCTGCGCGGCCGCGATCTCGCGCCGCAGCGCGGCGGGCCCCGTCAACGAGAACGTGTGACGATGCCGCTGGCTGTGGTTCTCGACCGCGTGACCGCGCGCGACGATCGCCTCGATCCAGCGCGGATGCCGACGCGCGAGATCGCCGATGCAGAAGAACGTCGCGCGCGCGTCGTGGCGCTCGAGCAGGTCGAGCACGCGCGGCGTGACCTCGGGGTCCGGGCCGTCGTCGATCGTCAGCGCGATCCGGCGGCCGGCGTCGGCCGGCAGCCGCGTCCAGTTCGGGCCGAGCAGCGCACTGCGCGGCCACAGGCCGGCCGCCGTCAGCGCGGCGTGCGACGCGAACACGCTGCCGGCAGCCCAAGGCCACGCGCCCGGTTGCGCGAGCACGGCCGCGAGCGCGCCCGCATGCAGCGCGACCGTGCCGGCGATCAGCGGCGTCGGCTTCCAGCGGCGCGCAGGGCCGCCCGGGTGTCGCCCAATGGCCGACGGCTCGTTCATGAGCGACCTCCTGTCTGATTGTGATGCGGGCGGTGCGCGGGCGGTGCGTCCGGTGCTTCCGATGCTTCCGATGCTTCGGCAGTGTCCGTCGCCCGCGGCGAGAGGATCGCCGCGAACGCGAGCGCGAGCATCGCGCCGGGGCCGACGGTCAGCCCGAAGGTTTCGAGCAGCGGCACGTGCGACAGCGCGAGCAGGCCGAAGCCCGCCACCGTCGCGGCGTTGGCGACCAGCAGCGACACGAGCGTGTACGGCGTCACCGGTTGCGCATCGTCGCGCTTGCAGAAGAACAGCGCGTAGTTCGACCCGACCGCGACGATCAGCAGCATGCCGACCAGATGCAGAATCGTCAGCGGCACGCGGGCGAGCGCGAACGAGGCTGCCACCACCAGCACGGCCGCGACCAGCGGCGCGAGCGCGCGCAGTGCGCGACGCGGCGAGCGCAGCGCGATCAGCAGCAGCACGGCGATCGCCGCGAAGCCGGCCAGCGACAGCCGCAAGTCCTCGCGCACGTAGTCGACGTACAGGCGATCAGCTTCTGCCTTCAGGTCGACGAACAACGCATCGCGCACGCCGGCGCGCGCGACGGCCGCGCGGATCGCCGCCGTGTCGAGCGCGGCCGCGGCATCGGGCGCCGCCGCGGCATCGGGCGCCGCCGCGGCCGACGACGCGCTGCGTGCGCGATCCGCCGCGCGCAGCGGCAGCATCGCGTTCCAGCGGCCGTCGCGCTCGGTCAGCAGTGCATCGACGGCAACGGCCATCGAGGTTCCGCGCAAGTCGGCGCGCGTGAGCAGCGGCGCGCGGCGCGCCGCGTCGACATCGGCGATGAACGGCGCGAACAGCTCGGGCTTCACGGAAACCGGTTGATTCGCGACCGCGTCGCGCATGCGGGCGGCGAGCACGTCGGCGCTGGGCAGGCTCGCCTGCCGCGCACGCTGCGCGGCGTCGCTCGGCAGATAGCGGGCGGGCGTTTCGAAGCCGGCGAGCGCGCCGCGATCGACGAGCGGCTGCAACTGCCCGGCGACCTGCTCCGCGCGTTCGAGCGCCGCCTGTTCGCCCGGCGCCGAGATCACGACGAGATAGCGCACGTCCGGGGCGCCGACGTCGGCCCGCAGCCGTGCATCGAGCGCCTGCGCGCTCCCGGGGACGGGGCTGAGCGCGGCAAGCTCGCGGCTCCACAGGCCGTCGCGATGGATGACGAGCGTCGCGCACGCGGCCGCGACGAGCAGCGCGAGCGGCCAGCGCAGCCGCGGCGCCGCGGCCGCCGCGCGCGCGAGCAGCGCGCCGAGCCGCGACACGTCGCGAATCGCGACGTGCTCGCCGCGCAGATGCGGCAGCACGAAGCGCGTGACGAGCGCGGCGGCCGTCAGGCCGGCGATCGAATACAGCCCGAGCTGCACGAGACCCGGAAAGCCGGAGAACAGCATCGACGCGAACCCGCACACGGACGTCAGCACGCCGAGCCGGATCGTCGGCCAGTACGCGGCGATCCATGCGCGGGTCGCGTCGCCTGCGCGCGCGACGTTGCGCGAATCGGCGCGCGCCGACTGGACGAACAGGTAGATCGAGTAGTCGACGGCTTCGCCGATCAGCGTGGTGCCGAAGCCGAGCGTGAGCCCGTGGACCGTACCGAACGCGACGCCGACCGCGGCGATGCCGGCCGCGATGCCGGTGAGCACCGGCAGCAGCCCGAGCGCGAGCGTGCGCGGCGAGCGGTACAGCGTGAGCAGCAGCGCGACGATCAGCACGATGCTCGCCGTCGACAGCCGCTCGACGTCGTGGCGGATCGTGTCGCGCGTGTCGACCGAAAACACGCCGGGGCCGGTCATCGCGAGCGTGTAGGCGGCGCGGTCCGGCAGCGTCTGCGTGGCCGCCCCGAACGCGCGCCGCACGGCGTCGAGCGCGCGCGCCTGCGCATCGGTGTCGGCGCCGGCCGCGGCCGTCTGCACGACCAGCACCGCGCGCGTGCCGTCGCGCGACGCCCACACGCCGTCGCGCAGCGCGGGCTGGGCGCCGCTGTCGAGCTGGTCGACGAGCGCCGTCACCTCGCCGGTCGGGTCGCGCGGCAGCAGCGCCTTCGCGACGAGCCCCGCCGACGAACTCAGCAGGTCGAGGCTGTCGCCGAGCGCGCGGTGCAGGCCGTCCGCGCTGAAGCGTTGCGGGTTCACCGCCGGGCTCAGCAGGTAGCGATGATCGAACACGAACTGCCGGTCGCGCGCGTCGTTCGCGGCTTCGCCGTTGTTGACCGCCGAGAACTGCCGATCGTCGCGCAGCGTGCGTGCGATGCGCCGCGACAGCGCGGCGCGCGTGGCCGCATCGCCGCCGTCGATCGCCACCAGGATCAGCCGCGACACGATCCCGTCGCGCAGCTGGTCGACGAGCACGCGCTGCGCGGCGCTCGGCGCACGCGGCAGGAACGCGGACAGATCGGCGGTGAAATTCGCGCGGGCGATCGCCGCCGCGCACGCGACCAGCGCCAGTGCCCATACGAGCACCGCGGGTTGCCGCCAGGCGGGCGAATGCGGCGCGACGGGGCCGGCCGAGCGGGGGCGCTCGTTCATCGGTTCGCGGGCGCCGGTTGCAGGCGCATCGTCGAATGGTCGCCGTCGGCCTGCCGGATCGCGACGCTGCGCAGCACGTCGCGCGTGCCGTCGAGCGTGATCGAGCTGACGACCTTCAGCATCCGCGCATCGAGCGGCGTGAGCGTGAGCGTCCAGTCGTCGCCGTGTCCGTCGACCACCACCTTGTAGAGCTGTTCGAGCGCATAGCGATTGCCGGCGAGCGTCGCGCGGATGCTGTCGATGAACGCGCCCAGCTCGGGATAGCGCGCGAGCGCGAGCGTGTATTTGCGGTCGTTGCGCTCGACGGTGAGCATGTCGCCGTCGACCACGAGATGCTCGGGCTTCGGGCGCAGCGTGTGCTTCTCGAGATGGTCGGGCGCGACGAACACGAGCTCGCCCGACGATTCCAGCGGCTCGGCCGCGATCGACAGCGTCTTCGTCTCGGTGAAGGTCGCGCGGCCGGACTTGTGCTGCGCGAGCGTCGCCATCAGCCGGTCGAGCGTCCACGCGGGGCCGGCGTCGGCCGCGTGGGCGGGCAGCGCGCAGGCCGCGGCCGCCGCGATGACGAGCGTGCGGGCGGCGCCGCGTAGCGCATGGAGCAGCGTGAACGACGACGACGACGGTAACCGCGGCGGCCAGGGCCGCGGCAACGACGACATCGACGATGCCAACGAGCGACGAACGGCGATCATGTGTCGGAATCCCGGGTGGCCGGCAGCTCGGTGCACGCGCGCGCATCGTCGCCGCGCGCGGCGGCGTCGCCCGTCTGCCAGAAATCGAAATAGTTGAACCAGTTGTAAGGCGCCGCGCGGCAGTACCGGTCGACGAGGCCGACGTAGCGCGCGAGCGCCGCATCGACGGCCGCCGCGCGCGTGTCGCGGCGCACGTCGGAGAAATCGGCGATCGTTTCGAAATGGACGTCGTAGCGGTTGCCGTCGCGGTACAGGCCGGTCATGAACAGCACCGGGCGCCGCAGCATCGCGGCCATGTGCAGCGGCCCGAGCGGAAACGCGGCCGGTGCGCCGAGCAGCGGCAGCCGGCGCAGCGACGCGGCCGCGTCGTCGAGCAGCGTGCGATCGGCGAGCATCCCGACCATGCAGTTCGCGTCGAGGCGCTCGCGCACCTTCAGCATCGAATCGATCCGCCCGAGCGGGATCACTTCCGGCGTCGCGGCCGGATTCACCGCGGCGAGCGTCGCGTTGATCTTGCGCGCGTTTTCCTCGTACATCGTGACGACGACGCGCAGGTCCGCACGCGTGCGCCCGATCGCGCGCACGACTTCGAAGCTGCCGAGGTGCGCGCCCAGCAGGAACGCGCCGCGCCCGCCGGCGAGCGCTTCGTCGACGCGCGCAGCGCCGTGCAGCCGGATGTCGAACAGGTCGAAGCGGCCGTTCATCAGATAGATGCGGTCGTGGATCGTCGTCGCGAACGTGAACACGTGCCGGTACACGTCGCGCCATCGCGCGGGACGGCCGAGCGCGCGGCGCAGGTAGTCGCGCGACGCCGCGCACGCGGCCGGCGAGAACAGCACGAAGTACGTCGCGATCGCATGCAGCACGACGCGCGACGGCCGCCGGCCGAAGCGCAGCGACAGCCAGGTCATCACGCGCAGCAAACCCGCATGGCTGCGTTCCTGGCGTTCGGCCCACGCGGTGCGCTTCATGGCTGTCCGCCGTCGTGCGTGGCGGGCGGCGCGGCCAGCACGGCGCTCGCGACGTCGCGCGCGCCGGCGCGCAGCGTGAAGCGGATCGCACCGTTCGCCGCCGCTTCGAACGCGAGATCGAGCGGCTCGCCGGGCGCGACCGGGCTCAGGAATTTCGCGGACGCGAGCCGCCACGTGTCGAGCGGCCGGTTCAGCGACGCGCCGAGCGCGGCGATCGCGTGGTCGAGCAGCACGACGCCCGGCACGATCGGATGGCCAGGGAAATGGCCGGGCAGCGCGGGATGGTCGGCCGCGATCGTGAAGCCGAGCCGCGTCTGCGGCGCGCAGTGCGTACGCGCGGCGGCGGCGCCGGTGCGCACGTGGCGGGCGACCAGCGCGGCCAGCGCGTCGCGCGGCAGCTTGCCCGTTTCATTGCGCGGCAACGCGTCGACGAACACGAGCGGACGCGGCATGAACGCCGGATCGATCCGTTCGCGCAGCGCGCGCTGCAGATCGGCCGCGGCGAGCGTCGGCGCGACGACCAGCGCGACGAGCCGCGTCACCGGTTCGCGGCGCGCATCGGCGTCGGCCGGCGCGGCTTCGTCGGGCATGAAGAACACGCCGTCGACGACGCCGGCAATCGCGTTGAGCTGATGATTCAGATAGGCGAGCGACGTGCGCTTGCCGGCGATGTTGACGAGGTCGGCCTTGCGGCCGTGCAGCAGGAACCGGCCGTCGCCGAGCAGTTCGAGCGCGTCGCCCATCGGCACCGGCGCCTCGACGTGGCCGCCCGACGCCCAGACGGTCGGGCCGCCGTCGTCGCCCGCGGCGTCCGCGCCCGGCCGGTCGAGGGCGTCGCGCACGTCCAGCCGGATCTCGGGGAACGGTTGCCACGCGGCGCCCTGCGACGTGCGGCGCGTCGCGATCTGGCCGGTCTCGGTGCTGCCGTAGATTTCGACGAGCGGCGCGTCGAGCGCGGCTTCCGCTTCGCCGGCGAGCTGTTCCGACAGCGGCGCGGTGGCCGACAGCACGAGCGCCGCGCGCGGCAGCGCGTGGCCGGCCGACAGCAGCGCGCGCAGATGCACCGGCGACGTGACGAGCACGCGCGGCTGCGGGAGCGCGGCGAGTTCGTCGCGGATGTCGCCCGGATAGAACGGTTGCCGGTTGCTGAACGCGAGGCCGCCGATCAGCGCGAGCAGCACCGTCGATTCGAAGCCGTACATGTGCTGCGGCGGCACGGTGCCGATCAGCGTGGCCGCACGCCCGTCGAGCAGCGCGAGGCGTTCGGCCGCCGCGCGCACGCAGCCGACCAGGCCGCCCCACGTCTTGCGATGCGGCACCGGCGTGCCGCTCGAACCCGACGTGAACACGTACGCGACGAGCCGCGACGCGTCGATCTGCGGCACCACGCACGGCGCGGCGTCGTCGTCGCCGCCTGCGTGCGCGGCGGCTTCCGGATACGCGAAGCGCGGCAGGTCGATCGTGCAGTCCGGCGCATCGTGCAGGCAGAACGCATCGGGTGCGAACGACGCGAGCTGGCGCACCATCTCCGGCGTGTGCGTCGACGGCAGCAGGCTGACCTTGCCGGCGACGAGCGCCGCGCACAGGCCGACCGCGAAGCGGTAGCGATCGCGGCACACGTTGAACACGTGGCCGCCGGCGGGCAGCACGGCGGCGACGCGTGCGACGTCCGCGACGAACGTGCGCACGCTGACGGGCGCACCGTCGCGCCAGGCGATCGTCTGGTCCGGCGACGAATGGAATACCAGCGGGAATACCAGCGGGTGAGTCGGCATAAATCGGTTGAAGCGTGAGGCAGTGGCCGGCGCAGCCGCGCCGGCCTTGGAATCATCGCGACGGCTGGGTCGACGCGCGGTACGCGCGCATCGAGTCGGCCATCGTCGTGCGCGCGTCGCCCGGCAGCGCGACGCGCCGGCACGCATGCTCGGCGGCGAACATCACGGCGACGAGCGGCAACGACAGGTAGTTGGCGAAGGTCGACCACGCGGCGATCGGCGCGGTCGCGAACAGCAGCGTCGACACGGCCGCGATCGCGACGAAGAACAGCGCCCACGCGAGCGTGATGCGCCGCGTGTAGCGCGCGACGGCCGGCGTGATCTCGCCGTGAATCATCGCCGCGAAGCGCGTGCACAGCGGCACCTGGCCGGCCATCAGCGTGCGGCCGAACAGCAGCGCCATCGCGACGTTGAAGCTCGCGTGCTCGAGATACAGGCCCCATTCGAAATGGCGTGCGAGCGGGACGCGTGCGGCCCACAGCGCGCCGGCGACGAGCAGCCACGCCGGCACGAGCGCCGCGCGTCGCGGCGAGCGCAGCGCCGCACCGAGCGCGAGCAGCAGCGGCGGCACCAGCGCCATCGCGAGGCCGAAGCCGTGCGCGCCGGGCGTCGCGGCTGCGTAATGCGCGCCGATCTGATAGGCGGCGACCGCGGCCAGCGCGCCGGCGCCGCGCGCGATGGCGAGCGGCGTGCTCATCGCGGCGCTCCTGCTGCGCGGCGCGCCCGCGCACGGCCGGTGGCCGCCGCGGTAGCGCGGCGTACGGCTGGACGGACGGGAGCGGGGCGATTGAACGGGCGCGGTATGGCTGCTGGAAACATCGTGCGGATCGTCGCCCCACGCGTGCGTCGGGCTGTCAAAGGTCTTACGAAAAAGTCTTACGAAAAGGCTTGCGAACCATGGCCCGAACTCAGTCCGGGCCGGTGGTGACGCACGCACATTTTAGGGCCGCGGCGCGACGCTTCGTGATGGGCGCGGCCGGGTTTTGTAACGGATTGTATGGCGGCCGCGCGCACGCGTCGCTGCGGCGATTCATTTCGAGTCGAAGCGGCGCAAGCGTCTCGTGCGATCGGGGCCTCCAACTGGCCCGCGCGCGGGCCCTTCAGTCTGTAACCATTCGCGGTATACGCCCCGATATCCGTTCGTCTAGAATCCGCGTAACTTTTACACATGGTCCCCCATAACGCAGGCGGGGAAGCCGGCAGACGCTGGCGCGACGGCGCTTCGCACGCGCCGCGCGGGCACGGCGGCTGCCGGTTCGATGCGCCTTTCGCTGCCCCGGGCCGCCTGCCCGCAAGCATGATGAACGCACTGGAACAAGAGCTCGCCACGCTGATCATCGGCGAACTGAATCTCGAAGACGTCTCGCCCGACACGGTGACGGCCGCGACCGCGCTGTACGGCGAGGGCTTCGGGCTCGACTCCATCGACATCCTCGAAATCGCGCTGCTGATCTCGAAGAAGTATGGCTTCGAGCTGCGCTCGGACAACCCGGACAACCAGCAGATCTTCTCGAATCTCGGCGCGCTGGCCGCCTACGTCGCCGTGCATCGCACGAAGTGACGGCGGCGCGA
This sequence comes from Burkholderia sp. WP42, assembly GCF_000745665.1. Lineage (NCBI taxonomy): Bacteria > Pseudomonadati > Pseudomonadota > Betaproteobacteria > Burkholderiales > Burkholderiaceae > Burkholderia > Burkholderia sp. WP42. The sequence goes on from NZ_JQJT01000044.1 coordinate 13,708, forward strand.
TACGGCACGCCATGGACGACGGCACGCGGCGACGCCTGCGGCACGATACGAGGCGGCGGCGTCGCTCAACGCGACGTGTAATGAACGGAGCCATTCGATGCGGGCGCTCGTAACGGGCGGCAGCGGCGCACTGGGGCAGGCGATCTGCACGGCGCTCGCGCAGGCCGGCCATGAAGTGTGGGTGCATGCGAACCGGAATCTCGCGCACGCGCAGGCCGTCGCGCAGCGGCTCGTCGCGGCCGGCGGCGCCGCGCATGCGATCGCGTTCGACGTGACCGACGCCGACGCGACGCTCGCCGCGCTCGCACCGTTCGTCGACGGCGCGCCGGTGCAGATCCTCGTCAACAACGCGGGCATTCACGACGACGCGCCGATGGCCGGCATGTCGCGCCGCCAATGGCACGACGTGATCGACGTGACGCTCAACGGCTTTTTCAACGTCACGCAGCCGCTGCTGCTGCCGATGATCCGCACGCGACACGGGCGCATCGTGAACATCGCGTCGGTCGCCGGCGTGACCGGCAACCGCGGGCAGGTCAACTATGCGGCCGCGAAGGCCGGGCTGATCGGGGCGACGAAATCGCTGTCGCTCGAGCTCGCGTCGCGCGGCATTACCGTGAACGCAGTCGCGCCCGGCGTCATCGAATCGCCGATGGCCGGCGACGCGTTCCCGATCGAACGGATCAGGCAGCTCGTGCCCGCGCAACGCGCAGGCCGGCCCGACGAAGTCGCGGCGATGGTCGCGTATCTGGTGTCCGATGCGGCCGCCTATGTGACCGGGCAGGTACTGTCGGTCAACGGCGGACTTGCATGACCGCGCGTGCGTCCCACGCCGCGCCGCTTGTTGAGGAAATCGAAGTGTCAGTGCAACCAGTCGGCGCCGAACGGCGCGTGTGTTCTCCGTCCACCGTCCCGGCCGCAGCCGCAGCCGCAGCCGCAGCCCCATATGGCGCGCGCGCCGTGCGTCGTGGCGGCGGTCGTGCCTTGCGACTCGTCCGCAGCGCGGAGGCGCGGCTCGCCGCGCCGCAGCACGGTACGCAACGGCGCGGCGACGCGTTCCGGCAGACGTTTCCCGGCGCGCGCGCCGCGATCGAAGGCGTGCTGCGCGACGCGGCCGGCCTGGGCGTACGCACGTCGTTCGTCCACGCCGATGCATGCGGCGGCAATCCGCCGGTCGAGATCGACGCGAGCGCCGCCCATCCGCCGGAGCATCGGTCGTGAAGCGCGCCGGCCTGTCGCTGCGCGAGCCGTCGCCCGGCATCGACGAAGCCTGCCGGCAGTCGCCCGCAGGTCATACACTTTTGTCAGGATCATCGTCTTCGCAATCGGTCGTTCCCATGTCCCAGCTGCACGCGTCGACCACCCATCTCGTGCTGATCCCGAGCTACAACCCCGGCGTCAAGGTCGACACGACCGTACGCAACGCGCGTGCGCAGTGGAACCCGGTGTGGGTCGTCGTCGACGGCAGCACCGACGGCAGCGCCGAGCGGCTGCAGGCGATGGCCGAGCGCGATCCCGGCCTGCGCGTGATCGTGCTGCCGCAGAACCGCGGCAAGGGCGCGGCCGTGCTCGCCGGGCTCGACGCGGCCGCCGCGAGCGGCTTCACGCACGTGCTGACGATGGATTCCGACGGCCAGCATCCGGCCGAGCTGATTCCGCAATTCATGGCCGCGTCGCAGGCGGCGCCGGACGCGATGGTGCTGGGCCTGCCGAAATTCGACGCGAGCGCGCCGCGGCTGCGCGTGCAGGGCCGGCGCCTGTCGAACGGCTGGGCCGACCTCGAGACGCTGTGGGCCGGGATCGGCGATTCGCTGTACGGCTTTCGCGTGTATCCGATCGCGCCGCTCGCCGCGATCATGCACCGGCAGCCGTGGATGCGCGGCTTCGACTTCGATCCCGAAGCGGCCGTGCGGCTCTGCTGGGCCGGCGTGCGGCCGATCCGCATCGACGCGCCGGTGCGCTATTTCGGCGCGCACGAGGGCGGCGTGTCGCATTTTCACTACGGTCGCGACAACGCGCTGCTCGCATGGATGCACGTGCGGCTCGTCGCCGGCTTCGTGCTGCGGCTGCCGCTGCTGGCCGCGCGGCGGCTGACGCGCCGCTCGCGCCGCGCGTTCGACCGGCCGCGACGCGGCGATCGACCGTCCCGCTGACCGTCAATCCGTTAACTATTGTTACTTCCGGCCGATTGCGCCGGTAATGGTCCTGTCATTAGATGTAAACGTCTGGTAATTTTCTGCCGGATTATGCAAAATCGCCGCTCCCAAATAAAACTACCGAGGGTTACGGAATGCATATCAAGAAAGCGGCGGCAGCGTGTGGCGTGGCGTTCCTGTTGAGCGCGTGCGGCGGGGTGCAGAACCTCGACGCGAACGGCCTGACGTCGGCGGGCACCAGCCTGTTCAAGGCGGCGACGCTGTCGGACAGCGACATCGCGGCCCTGTCGAACGACTCGTGCAAGGCGAGCGACGCGGAATCGAAGATCGCCGCGCCGAACAGCGCGTATTCGAAGCGTCTGACGAAGGTGATGAAGGGCTTCGGCGACATGACGCTGAACGGCCAGAAGATCAACTACAAGGTCTACGTCACGAAGGACGTCAACGCGTGGGCGATGGGCAACGGCTGCGTGCGCGTGTACAGCGGCCTGATGGACATGATGAACGACGACGAGCTGCGCGGCGTGATCGGCCATGAAATGGGCCACGTCGCGCTGGGCCACTCGAAGAAGGCGATGCAGACGGCCTACGCCGTCAGCGCGGCGCGCACGGCGGCCGGCGCGGCCTCGCCCGGCGTCGCGGCGCTGACCAGCTCGCAGCTCGGCGACATCACCGAGAAGTTCATCAACGCGCAGTTCTCGCAATCGCAGGAAAGCGCGGCCGACGACTATTCGTTCGACCTGATGAAGCAGAAGAACATGAGCCAGAAGGGCCTCGTCACCGCGTTCCAGAAGCTCGCGCAGCTCGACGGCGGCAAGAGCTCGATGATGAGCTCGCACCCGTCGTCGACGAGCCGTGCGCAGCACATCCAGGATCGCATCGCGAAGGGCAGCTGATCGCCGTTGCCCGCCGCGCGGCCCCGGCCAGGCCCGCGCGTTCGGATGAACAAAACCCCATGCCCTCGCGGGCATGGGGTTTTTGTTTGTGGCTAGCGCCGCGCGAGGGGCTTACGGCACCATGCCCGGCAGCAGGTAGGCCTGTACGAGCGTGATCACGCCGACGATCACCGCGAACAGCAGGCTGTGGCGCACCGTGAAGCGGAACAGCTCCGACTCCTTGCCGACCAGGCCGGTCGCCGCGCATGCGACGGCGATCGATTGCGGCGAGATCATCTTCGCGGTCACGCCGCCCGTCGTGTTGGCGGCGACGGCCAGCGTCTCGGGCACGCCGAGCTGGTGGGCCGTGGCCTGCTGCAGCGAGCAGAACAACGCGTTCGACGACGTGTCCGAGCCGGTCAGGAACACGCCGAGCCAGCCGAGGAACGGCGAGAAGAACGGGAACGCGGCGCCGGTCGCGGCGAGCATCAGCGCGAGCGTCGACGACATCCCCGAGTAGTTCGCGACGAACGCGAACGCGAGCACGAGGCCGATCGACAGGATCGGACGCGTGAGCTCCTTCAGCGTCTCGCCGAATGTGACGAGCGCGTCGCGCGGCTTCATCCGCAACAGCACCATCGAGATCAGCGCCGTCACGAGGATCGCGCTGCCGACGGCCGACAGGAGGTCGATCTTCAGCACGGCGTCGAGCACCTTCGGCGCAGCCGCGATCGGCGCGCCCTTCACGACCAGCTGGTCGAGCCCGGCGACGTGGAATTTCAGCACGGTTGCCGCGAGCGGGCCGTGCGCCGCGAACAGCGCCTTGAACGGCGCGAGGCTCCAGACGGTGACGACGGCCGTCAGGATCAGAAACGGCGACCATGCGCGCACGGTCTGCGCGAGCGAGTACGGCGACGCCTGACGGCTCGAGCCCGCGGCGTTGCCGCCGGCACCGAAGCCGGCGAGCGCGGCGCCGCCGCCGGACGTGACGACGCTGCCGGCCGTCGCTTTCGCGCTGCTCGGCTGCCAGACCTTCAGGAACGTGGCGAGCGACACGAGGCTGACGAGCGACGACGTGATGTCCGGCAGCTCGGGCCCGATATGGTTCGACGTGAAGTACTGCGTGACCGCGAAGCTGCCACCCGCGACCAGCGCGGCCGGCCAGGTCTGCCGCACGCCGCGCAGCCCGTCCATCATGAACACGAGCCAGAACGGCACGGCGAGCGACAGCAGCGGCAGCTGGCGGCCGGCCATCGCGCCGATGTGGAACGCGTCGATGCCGGTCACCTGCCCGGCGACGATGATCGGGATGCCCATCGCGCCGAACGCGACCGGCGCGGTATTCGCGATCAGGCACAGTCCGGCCGCGTGCAGCGGCTTGAAGCCGAGGCCGACGAGCAGCGCGGCCGTGATCGCGACCGGCGCGCCGAAGCCGGCCGCGCCTTCGAGAAACGCGCCGAACGAGAAGCCGATCAGCAGCATCTGCAGCCGCTGGTCGTCGGTGATCGACAGCACCGACGCACGGATGATGTCGAACTGGCCGGTCTTCACGACGATCTTGTACAGGAACACCGCCGCGACGATGATCCACGCGATCGGCCAGAGGCCGTATGCGAAGCCGAAGCCGGCTGCCGCGAGCGCCTGCCGCACGGGCATCCCGTAGGCGAGGATCGCGACGCCGAGCGACAGCAGCAGCGTGATCGCGGCGGCCGCGTGCCCCTTCATCCGCAGTGCGGCGAGCGCGACGAAAAAGAAGATGATCGGAATCGCGGCGACGAACGCCGACAGCCCGAGGCTGCCGAGCGGCGTGTAGATCTGGTGCCAAACCTGCATGGTGGTCTCCTCCATGGATTGCTGTTGGTACGGGTTTTGAATCGGCGGCTATTCGGGTTGTCCGCGCGCGCGCAGCAGGTCGGACAGGCTGCGCGGCGCCGGCTCGAGCGGCGTGCGGTGCCGGGTCCAGCCGAGCTGCTTCGCCGGCGTCAGCGCGCGCAGCCGCGTTGCGGCCCAGCGGAACGCGCGATACGCGCGCGGATGCGCGAACGCGCCGGACCAGAAGCGCCACACGAGGTCTTCCGCCCGGTTGTAGTTCGCGCCCTGGCCGCGCAGCGGGTGCGCCACGGCCTCGTCCGGCTTGCGGTTCGCCTCGGTGCGCAGCCGCACCAGCAGCTGCGGGATCGGAATGCGCACCGGGCACACCTCGCCGCATGCGCCGCACAGCGTCGATGCGCTCGGCAGGTCGGCCGTCGCATCGAGGCCGAGCAGGTGCGGCGAGATGATCTTGCCGATCGGGCCGGGATAGGTGGTCCCGTACGCGTGGCCGCCGATGCGCGTATAGACGGGGCAGTGGTTCATGCACGCGCCGCAGCGGATGCACTGCAGCGTCGCGCGCAATTGCTCGTCCGCGTAGGCCTGCGTGCGGCCGTTGTCGAGCAGCACGAGATGCAGCTCGCGCGGGCCGTCGCGTTCGCCGTCGCGGCGCGGGCCGGAGATCAGGTTGAAGTAGGTCGTGATCGCCTGGCCGGTGGCCGAGCGCGTCAGCAGGCTCGCCAGCGGCACGATGTGTTCGAGCTTCTCGACGACCTTCTCGATGCCCATGATCGCGATGTGCGTGTCGGGCACCGTCGTCGACAGCCGGCCGTTGCCCTCGTTCTCGACGAGCCACAGCGTGCCCGTGTCGGCCGCCGCGAAATTCACGCCGGACAGGCCGATGTCCGCTTCCGCGAACGCGCGGCGCAGCGCGCGCCGGCCGGTCTGGATCAGCGCGTCGACATCCTCCGTGTAGCGGGTGCCGGCGATGTGCTGCTCGAACAGCGCGGCGATGTCGGCGCGCGTCTTGTGGATCGCCGGCATCACGATGTGCGACGGCTTCTCGCCCGCGAGCTGGACGATGAACTCGCCCATGTCGGACTCGATGCAGTCGACGCCGCGCTCCGCGAGGTAATGGTTCAGCTCGATCTCCTCGCTCGCCATCGACTTGCCCTTGATCACGCGGCGCGCGTTGCGCGCCTGCGCGATGCCGAGCACGATCGCGTTCGCGTCGTCGGCCGTCTCGGCCCAGTGCACCTGCACGCCGGCTGCGGTGAGCTTCGCCTCGAGCCGTTCGAGCAGCGCCGGCAGCTGCGCGAGCGCATGGCGGCGCACGGCTTCGCCGACGTCGCGCAGCTGCTCGAGCTCGGCGCCGTCGGGAAACTGGCTCGCGCGCTTGCCTTGCAGGAAGTCCATCGCGCCGCGAAAGCTGCGGCGCAAGGCGGGATCGTCGAGCGCGGCGCGCGCGCGGGTCTTGAAGTCGCCGGGGGCGACGAAGTGCAGCGGCTGGTCGCTCATCGCGGCAGCTCCTGGAAAGCGGGTGCGGCGGATGCATCGGCCGGTTCGGTGACGATCACGACCCACAGTTCGCGCGGGCCGTGCGCGCCGTACGCGAGCGTCTGCTGGATGTCGGAAGTCTTCGACGGGCCCGATACCAGCACGAGGTTGGTCGGCATGCCGGCATGCCAGCGCTCGGCGTGCACGGCCGCGTGCAGGTCCGCGTGCAGCGTGCGCGCGTGCACCAGTGCGACGTGCAGCGGCGGCACCAGCGACACCGTGCGCGGCGTGCCGGCGTCGGGCGCGAGCACGACGGTGCCGGTCGCCGCGATGCCGGAGCGCGCCACCGTGAAGCCGGCGTCGATCGTGTCGAACAGTTCGGTCTTCCACGCGTCGATTGGGCGATCGAACGGCACCGGCGCGACCGTCTCGGGCAGCGCGTGCGCGAGCGCCGCGGCTTCGGCGCGGGCCGGGTCGAGCAGCAGCCGCCGCACGCCGGCCGCCGCGAGCTTCGCGGCGAGTTGGGCGGGCCATGCGTCGGCGCTCGCGCACCAGACGTCGGTATGCGACGCGGCGAGCGCGGCCTGCATCGTCTGCACGAGCGTGTGGAGATCGGCGGCGAGCGGGGCGCGCTGCGCGGCGTAATGGTCGTCGATGCGCGTATCGACCGCGGCGCTCGCGTGCCCTGCGACGCCGGGCGCGGCGGCGCGCAGCCGCGCGAGGATCGCGTCGCGGGCGCTCATTGTGCGTCTCCGCTCAGCGACGCCGCGCCGGCCGTGCGGCGCCACAGGAAGCTCGCGAGGTGCTCGACGGCGAGCTTCGCGCCGGCCTTGTCGGCCGCGTGGCCGATGTTGAGCAGGCAGCCGCAGTCGGCCGACACGAGCCGGTCGCAGCCGGTCGCGCAGGCCGACGCCACCTTGTCCTGCACCATCGCGCCCGAAATATCGGGGTGCTTCAGCGAGAACGTGCCGCCGAAGCCGCAGCATTCCGATTCGCGTTCATGCTCGACGCGCGTGACGCCCGGCAGCGCATCGACGAGCGCGACGCCGTGGGCGCGCGTGCCCATCTCGCGGCGGGCCGCGCACGACGTGTGCAGCACCACGCGTTCGTCGGGGCCGGCTGGCGGCGCGATGGCGTCGAGCCGCACGTGCAGCACGTTGACGAGGAATTCGGCGAGTTCGTAGGTGCGCTCGGCGATCGCACGGGCCTTGGGGCCATGCACTGGATCGTCGGCGAACAGGATCGGCCAATGGTGCCGGATCATGCCGGCGCAGGAGCCGGACGGGACGATCACCGGCCACGCGTCGCCGAACAGGTCGAGCTGCGCGGCCGCGACGCGGCGCGCTTCGTCGGGATTGCCGCTGCTGTAGGCCGGTTGCCCGCAGCAGCTCTGGCCGCGCGGATAGTGGACGGTCAGCCCTTCGCGCTCCAGCAGCCGGACCGCGTCGAGGCCGGCTTCCGGCACGAACAGGTCGACCAGGCAGGTCGCGAACAGGTACACGTGCGCGGGGGCGACAGCGGGGTAGGGCCTTGGGTTCATGTCTCGCTCCAGGTACGCCGTCCCGGCATCTGCATGCGGGCGGCCATTTCGCTGCATAATTCCCGCGACGGCGCCGGAGCTCAAATTGGTTGGGCCAATCGACGCGACAGCGATACGAAACGGGGAGACGGCAATGGCGGCGATGACGGCACGGGGCCGGACCGAAGTGGTGATGCGCAAGATCGAGACGGCGCTGCTCGACGGCACGTGGCCGGCGGGCGCGCGGCTGCCGGCCGAGCGCGTGCTCGCGCAGCAGTACGGGGTCGCGCGCAATACCGTGCGCGAGGCGACCCAGCGGCTCGTCGCGCGCGGGCTGCTGCAGAGCCGGCGCGGCGCGGGCGTGTTCGCGACCGACCAGTTGCGCGCAGGCATCGCGTCGCCGTGGGGTCAACTGGTCGCCGATCATCCGGCGCTGCGCGACGACATCCTCGAATTCCGTCGCGTGCTGGAAGGCGCGACCGCGTATTTCGCTGCGCTGCGTGCCGATGCGAACGACCGGCGGCGGATCCGCGGGCTGCTGCGCGAGCTGGAGACCGCGCATGCGAACGACGACGCGGTCGTCGAGGCGTCGGCCGACGCGAAGCTGCACGAGGCGATCGCGCTCGCGTCGCACAACACGATGTTCCTGCACCTGCATACGAGCGTGCTCGGGATGCTGCGCGAACACATTTCGATCAACGTCGCCGGGATGACGACCGACGACGAGCAGGCATCCGAACTGCTGCTGCAGCAGCATCGTGTGGTGTGCGATGCGATCTGCGCACACCGGCCCGAGGAGGCGCGCACCGCGATGCAGACCCATATCGACTACGTGCGCAGCCACTTCGAGCGTAACGGCGCCGCGTCGTGAGATTGGTTGGACCACGGCGCCTGTGGCCCGTGCCTGAACGCGCTGGCGGTGGGGCGGTGTGAGGGGCGGGGGGCGGGGTGCCGGGTGCGCTCGTAGTACGGTCGAAGTGCAGTCGAAGTACGGCGGAGGTGCGATGGAAGTACGGCGGAAGCGCGATCGAACTACGCTCGAACCAAGGTCCGGGCGGCACCCGAACGCCGCTCGACGCGCGATTGACCGGCTCGTCGGGCGCCCACTAGAATCGGTCGGAACTGCCCGTGCGCCGCGCGCCGCGGCGCTCACGTGCCCGTTGACCCGACTGTCGAGGAAGCCTCCGTGCTCACGTCTTTGATCCGGCACGCGCCGGCCGCGCCGTGTTGGCGCGCCGTGTGCCGCCTGGCCCGCGCGCTGGTCGTCTGCGCGCTGCTGCCGCTCGTCGCGTGCGCGACGCACCCGCCTGCGACGTCGCTCGAGCGCTCCGTGTCCCACGCGCTGCCGGCCGATGCCGCGACGCCGCTGCGCACGGCGCTGGCCGCACCGGAAGCCGCACATCCCGGGCAGTCGGGCTTCCGCCTGCTCGCCGACGGCGCCACCGCGCTGCAGATGCGCATCGCGCTCGCGCGGGCGGCCACGAAGACGCTCGACATGCAGTACTACATCGCGACCGAGGACACGACCGGCAAGCTGTTGCTCGCCGCGGCGCTGTACGCGGCCGATCGCGGCGTGCGGGTGCGGATGCTGGTCGACGACCTGAACTTCCGCGACATCGACCGCGTGATGGCCGCGCTCAATACGCACGGGAACATCGAGATCCGCGTGTTCAACCCGTTCGGCGCGTCGCAGTACGGGATGGTCGAGCGCACGGCCAATTTCTTCACGCGGCTCGACAGCTTCACGCGCCGCATGCACAACAAGGCGATGATCGCGGACAACCAGCTCGCGATCGTCGGCGGCCGCAATCTCGGCGACGAATACTTCAGTGCGAGCCCGACGCTGCAGTTCCGGGATCTCGACGTGCTCGCGGCCGGCCCGGTGACGAACGACATCTCGAAGAGCTTCGACGACTACTGGGCGAGCGCGAGCAGCTATCCGTTGCGCGTGCTGAACCACCAGCGCTTCGATCCGAAGGATCTCGACGCGGTGCGCGACGAGCTGCGCGAGCACTGGCGCAACAACGCCGACCCGTACAACGCGAAGCCGTTGAACGCCACGCCGCTGGCGCGCCAGATCGCGCGCGACGAGCTGGAACTCGTGTGGGCGCCGGCCGAGTTCAAGGTCGATGCGCCGGACAAGATCGCGCAGCCGACCGACACCTACGTGAGCCCGCCGATGCAGCGCCTGGCCGACCTCACGCGCGGCGCGCGCACGGAATTTCTCGCGTTTTCGCCGTACTTCGTGCCGCACGACGCCGGCGTGAAGATCCTCGGCGATACGGCCGCGCGCGGCGTGCGCGTCGCGATCGTCACGAATTCGCTCGCGGCCACCGACGCGGTCGCGGTGCAGGCCGGCTACGCGCCGTACCGCGTGCCGTTGCTGCAGCGCGGCGTCGAGTTGTACGAATTCAAGTCGCAGCCCGAGCAGCCGCCCGCGCGGCTGTTCGGCTCGCGCTCGCGTGCGAGCCTGCATGCGAAGGCGTACGTGATCGACCGGCAGATCGTCGTGATCGGCTCGCTGAACCTCGACCCGCGTTCCGCACACCTGAACACCGAACTGGCGCTCGTGATCCACAGCCCGCAGCTCGCGCAGCAGGCGGCGGCGATCTTCGCGCACGTGACGCAGCCCGACCAGAGCTATCGCGTGACGCTCGCGCCGCAGCCGGGCGGCGGCCCGCCCGCGCTCGAATGGACGGGCACCGACGGCGGGCAAACCACCACCTATCACGTCGACCCGCATGCCGGGCTGCTGCGCAACGTGATGACCGGCGTCTTCATGCTGCTGCCGGTCGACGATCAGTTGTAACGGCGGCGCGGCTCCGGCAAAACCCGTGTTACCGAGGTGTCGGCACAGGCGATATAGTTGCTCGCACAACGATACGCGCAGCGTCGCGGGCCGGACCCGAGGCGCCGCCCGCGCGTGCCGCAGCCGCGCCCGTGCGCAACCGGAGTGCCCGATGCAACGTGTACCGAACCAGCCGTTCACGCGTCCCGCCCGTTTCTCCGAAGCCGAATGGCAAGCGCGTGTGCAGCTCGCGGCCGCCTACCGGATCTTCGCTCACCTCGGCTGGACCGAGCTGATCTACAACCATATCTCACTGCGCGTGCCGGGCGCGGACGGCCACTTCCTGATCAACCCGTTCGGGCTCCATTACCGCGAGGTGTGCGCGTCGAATCTCGTGAAGGTCGACGTCGACGGCAACGTGATCGGCCATTCCGACTGGCCGATCAATCCGGCCGGCTTCACGTTCCACGGCGCGATCCATGCGGCGCTGCCCGACGCGCACTGCGTGATGCACGTGCACACGACGCCGACGATGGCCGTGTGCTGCGCGCGCGATGGCCTGTCGTTCTCGAATTTCTATTCGGCGCAGCTCTACGGGAAGGTCGCGTATCACGATTTCGAGGGCATCACCGTGCATGCGGAGGAGGGCCGTCGGATCGTCGCGAGCGCGGGCGGACGGCCCGTGCTGCTGCTGCGCAACCATGGGCCGGTGACGATCGGTGCGACGCTCGCGCACGCGTTCTCGCTGATGTGGCTGCTCAATCGCGCGTGCGAGGTGCAGGTGGCGACGCACGCGATCGGCGAGCCGTTGCCGATCGAGCCGCCGGTGCTCGACCGGTGCGTGCGCGATTCGCTGAATTTCGATCCGAAGCACGGTGCGGGACAGGACGCGTTCGACGCGCTGCAGCGTATCGTCGATCGTATCGATCCGGGGTATCGCGTGTGATGGATACGCGGGTGATGCGTAACTGCGGCGGGGCAGATTGCTTCGGGCTGCTTGCCGACGCCCGACGCCGAAGCGGCGGACGAGGCGGGTATCGCGTGCGCGACGAGCAAAAAAAACGCGGCCGGCTGGCCGCGTGAATACTCGCAGACTCCTTCGGACGAAGGAAACAAGCAACTGTGAGACGGAGTGTAGCGAAAGGCCGCGTGCGGATTCAGGCGTTGCGCTGCAAAGGTCCCTTCCTGGATTCGGCACGCTGCCGGATCGGCGCCGATCGACTACCATCACGTAGCGCCCCGGCCGCGGGGCGTACCACGTCGTACAAGGAGGATTCATGCCGAAGTTGCGTTTGCTCCAGGTGGCGTTGCTCACGGGCGTTCTGGCGGCCGGCAGCGCCGCCGCCGAAACGGTGCGTCTGTCCGCGAACCTGCAGCCGTCGAGCGAGGTGCCGCCCACCGCGACCAAGGGTGCCGGCGCGGTCGACGCCACCTACGACACGGCGACCCACCTGCTGCGCTGGACCGTCACTTACGAAAACCTGACGGGGCCGGCGACGGCCGCACATTTCCACGGTCCCGCGCCGGTCGGCCAGAACGCCGGCGTGCAGGTGCCGATTCCGAAGGACGAGCTCGCGAGCCCGATCAAGGGCTCGAAGGAGCTCACCGACGCGCAGGTGGCCGAGCTGACGAGCGGCAAGTGGTACTTCAACGTGCATACGAAGGCGCATCCGGCCGGCGAGATCCGCGGGCAGGTGATGCCGGCGAACTGATGCGCGCGGCGGCGTTTGACATATAGGGTGTCGAAGGCGGGTGGCGAGTCGGTCGAGATGACGTGTGGCTCGACAGGCCGCCGCTCGGGCAGATGTAAGCGCCGATCGCGCCGCAGGCGCGCGATGCTCGACCGCCAGTCGGCGAACCGGCGAACCGCCCGAACCGCCCGAACCGCCCGAACCGCCCGAACCGCCCGAACGCCCCAACGCCCAACGCCCAACGCCCAACGCCCAACGCCCAACGCCCAACGCCCAACGCCCAACGCCCAACGCCCAACGCGCCCCCCCGCCTCGCAACCGCCCCCGCTCGTCACCGCGCCGGCGCGCCGTCGATCGCCTGATACGCGGCCCGCACGGCCGCCGCGCCGTACTTGCGCTCGAGCCGGCGCACGGTGAAGTGGCCGTGCGCCATCTGCTGGAAGTGATCGATGAACAGCGTGTTGAC
>NZ_JQJT01000045.1:0-25916 GCF_000745665.1 Burkholderia sp. WP42
ACCCGACCATCGTGCAGTCGTGGCAGCGTGCATGGGAGCACGTCATACCGTTCTTCGTGTTTCCGCCGGAGATTCGACGAGTTGTCTACACAACGGATGAAATGCACAAGTCCCGCACCGCGCTTCGCTCGTTCGCTATGTTCGCGCCTGCGGCCACCGTATCGGCGCGCTGTCTGATTTGGGGCGCGACTGTTTCCACCGGTTAAACAGTCTCTGATAGGTTCGCTCAGACTGCTCGGCCACGGCTCGCTCTTGCTGACGCACACTCTTCAGACTGTAGGCCGCAGCCGAACCTTTGCGCGGGCCATGCTGCGCCGGCATTCCAGCCTGCAGTTCCAGCGCACGCAGTTTGTGCGCAGTCAACGCCGGGCGATCCCACGCGAACGGTTCACCGCGTGTCAGCACATACCATACGATTACTGCGAGTTTGCGAGCAGTCGCGACGGCGGCAATTTGCTGGCCGCGGCGATCGCGCACGCGCAGGAAGAAGGCGCGCAGCGGCCCGGGCGCTTGCGTTGCACCCCAAGCGGCTTCGACCAGCATCGCCCGAGCATAAGAGCGCCCGCGCTTGGTGATGTGACCATGCCTGGCCGGTGCCGGACCGGATTGATAGACTGATGGATTGAGACCGAAGTAGCTCACCAACTTCTCCGGATTCGGAAACCGCGCGATGTCGCCGATGGCCGATAGCAGTCCGATCGCCACTGTGGTGTTCACGCCAGTGATCGTTAGCATCACGCGCAATCGCGCATCGTCGATGGTCGCTTGCGCGAGCGCTTGCTCCACCTCGCGCAGATCGTCGCCGAGGCGGTCCAGTTCGCGCAGTCGCTGCTCAACACCCAGTCGTTCATCCAGTGGCAGCGGTTGAACACCGAGCCACGCACGCCCCTTCTTGCCAAAAAGATCGGTGGCGGGACACCGCTCGATCAGGTGTGCAATCAGGACTGCGTGAATCTCGTTCTTCAGCCGTGTACGTTGCCGCACCAGCTGTGAGCGGCGCGCGATCTGTCGACGCAACGCCAGCGTGTGCTCGTCCGGCATCCATACTTCCGGCAGAAAACCGCTCGCATACAGCTGTGCCAGCACGGCTGCATCGATCTTGTCCGTCTTGACGCGAGCCTCCGCGATCAGCCTAACTTGCAGCGGATTGGCAATCGCCACACGCGCGACATGCGCGCGCAAGACGTTGACGATGGCAGTGGTATTGCCGGTCGCTTCGAGTACCACATGATCGGTGGCACGCAGCTTTGCCGCAAAGCGCTCCAGTTCATCGCGTCGCAACCCGGTGCGGCCGCCTGCATGCAGCGTGCCATCCTCCAGGTACGCGATCTCGGCCACGGAGCGCGACACATCTAACCCTACGATTCGCATAACCGTCTCCCGTTTCAGATCACTGTTGGGAGCCGGTGGGACAGCACGACAACTACGGATTCGCGCTCGCAGCGCAACCGGGCGGGTCGCAGGGGCGGCCAACTACTAACACGAGCTCGCGGCTCATCGTATAGGAACGGCCTGCCCACCCGAAGTGCTCCCCAGTGCCCCATGTCCCGGATGGTCACACCATACGCTCAAACCGCTCGGCGCGGGAACGCGAGGCACCGGCTATATCATGCCGGTTACGAACGCCATTGAAAGTCTGAACATGCAGTTGCGCAAGATCATCAAGACTCGTGGTCACTTCCCGAATGACGAGGCCGCGATCAAGCTGCTCTGGCTGGCGCTGCGCAACGTGCTGGCCAAGACCGTGCGGGCCGCCTTCGACTGGAAATCAGCGATGAACCAGTTTGCTATCCTGTTTGGCGAGCGATTCACGCAGGCGCGCGGATAACGCGCTGTTCAACCGCCTCGCCCACAAAAATGCGGACAGGTTCTCGCCTGCCGACCGCCCTGAAGAGCTGATATTTTCCAACTAAGACGATTGGGCTAGCCTCATCGGTGCACGATGCGTTACATAGCCCCGTTCAGTATGCCGGTCGAAGCACACCCCGACATGCTCACTGCCAGCATCAACAATACAACCCAACTCATCATGTTTCGGACCATCCCATTCTCCTTTGTTCAGACATCGATATACGACACCGACTGGGACGCTACAAGTTTCGGCGGCGGCGAGCACTGACAGATACAAAGATCGTCGCTCAATGCCGCCTCGCGCCCATCCGGCCCGGTGCTCGAAATCCTGGGACCGGTGCATTGAATCTTGCCGATGGTTTTGCAGACGGGACACCAGACCGGATCAAGTTCGCGCGACTGTTCACTGCCCGCGATCTGATCAGTGCTATCCCCGGCTTGGACAACTCCGCCAACCGTTGTCTTGTCACCCTTCACGATGTCGTATCGCTTCATTCGGCCCTCCACTCACACGGCACCTGGACGCAGCCGCAGACTGTTTAGCAACGTGTCCCACGTTTGCAGCGCCCCCGCCTCATCTACCGGCGATGTTGCCTCTTCCGGCTTCAAGTCGGGACTGCTCGCGCCAAGCAACATCTGAATTGCCGTATGTGGTTTCGCCAGCGTGCTTTCATCGCCCGGAGCAAGAAGATAAAAACGGTATGACGTAATATCGCCCTCCTTCAACTCGAACAACACTTCCTCTGCATCCATCCCCGCAACCGTGCGCTTGCCTTGCCGCAAGATTCGATAATGGCCGGGCAATCGATCCATCTGCGCGCGCAATTGCGGCAACGTCTTGGTCAACGGCTCTTTCTGATCCGTGTCCACCGCGTCACGCATCACAATCACCAACAACGCCGGCCGGCCTGGCATCAATGCGAACGACTGGCTAACTTCCTCAGTATAGGTTGACGAACCGGTGACGATTCCACCGTCGAAACAGAATCCCGATTCCGCAGGCACCGCCCAGTTATCGCGAGCCTTGATACGACGAATCGTGTCATTATAAATATCTTCCACCCTACCAATTGCAGACGACCCAATTCCACCAGTCGTATGAAAAAGCGTGCCCTTATCGTAGACGAATCCCTCGGTATTAAACGGCAACACAACTCCCTCAGTCGCAGCATCCTGGTACACGAACACCCGCGAATCTTTGACCGGAGAAAATGCCTTTTCAAGCCATGGATGATTCGTTTCTTTATTTTTATTTCCAGGGTCTATGCGTCGCTTATCGCGCAACTCCCTCTCCCGCGCCTCAACCCTAGTTTGATAATTTGCAAGCGAAACATTGTACGTGGTCTGCAACTTCTCGCCACGAAACTCATATCGCTGATTCGAAATTTCGCTCATCGCTGGCCGGTTGAACACGAAACGACCGATACACCACGGACGCGGTTTGGACAGCAAGGGATTAGTCATCGTCGGTTCCCCGGAAAACACAATCGAACAGGCGCACGCACCCGCCACAAACAACAGAAATTTCAGGAATCGTTTCAGCATGATGGCACCTGTGCATCCTGCGCGATCTGCACGATGCTGTAGAGCAACGCCCATCGAGTCCACGGATGGTTAAAGCTCCCCTGGTGATCGTAGCCGCCCTGCACAAACGCCATCTGTACGCCTTGTGCCGGATCACCCTCTACGCCCGGTCTCAACCCGCGCGCCTGCGCGTCGGCCGACCAGGCAGGCACCGTAGCATCACCGGCAATGATCCCGTTCTTATCCGGATCGGGGACAGTTGCCTCAGCGGGCAACTTCGCAACCTTCTGCACCTCAAAATCGATGGTCGCGTTGCGCGAATCCAAATACACCCGTACGTTTCCTCTATGCGAATCATCCGCACGCATGAACCGTGCGGCGCACAATTCCTCCTCCGTAACGCCCGCCGGGACATTCCCCTTCCAAATCACCTTGCCAAAGGTTAGCAACTTTTCGAGCGGCAAACCTTTTTCGAGGCTCGGCTTATCCTTACCTCCATCCTCCGATTTTTTATGCAACTCCCCAATACCATTGTATGCCGCATATGTTCTCGCATGATAAAGGTTTGTTATTTGATTCTGCTTCGCGACAACATCCTTGATGGTTTCATAAAAATTATCCAAAACTGTTTTCCCCTGCCCAATTTTATCGAGCCTCTTTTTTACGACTCCTGCCGGGTCCAACAAGGACGGATCGGGTACCAAGCCATACCATTTTGAATTCGTATAGATTTCTTTGTATGCACCACCACTCTTAGGAAACTCCATGACCACCTCACCATTGAGTCGCGCGAACACCCACCATGGCTTACCATTGATGTAGTCCGGCATGGGTGTCAGTTCGAATGGTCCAGGCGCGTTCGCCATCACAGCCACAAACTCGTCCGCATCACGACCAACCAGGCTGCCATTAATAAAGCTGTTCATCCCGCCTTCATTACCACCGCCGGTCCTGAATCGTTTGACCGCAACAGGCGCGCCAGTCGCCGGCTGCACGTTGTGAAACACTCCGTGCATCAAATCTTCCGCGCCATGCATTGCAATCGCCATCCGCGCGACCAATCCCCCCATAGAGTGAGTCAAGATGATCGCCTTACCACTATGGTTCTCTGCGATGATTTCCTTGATTCCCATCAGGCGCGTTATTTTCTTCGTCTTCGGGTCTTGGTAATCGGATCCTTCAACCACCTGCTTTCCCGAGTCCGCGTTCGACTGCAACCAGTTGTAGCCGATTGCATACACGCGATACCGGAACTTCGAGAAATGCTCGAATTCCGCAGAGTTCAGAGTAATCTTCCCTCCCTTCCCGAGCGCACCGTATTCGGCGGGATCGGTATCGATCACGGGCTTGAGCGTCCATTTCTCGCCGTCGGGGTCTGGCGTGACCCACGGCCCGTGCGGTTCACCCAAAAGCTTTGGCTGATTCAGCGTTTCTTCGAGCCACGCCAGTACCGGGTGATAGCTCGTGCGGTGAATCGAGCCCCACCCGCGCCGTCTCGCTTCTTTTTCGTCGACTAACTGCTCAGGAACATCGTTCCTGCCATGCTTGCCGACATTGATCGGCCCGAGCGGCGTCACCGCCGCCCTAGTCGGATCGAACTGCCTTTCCCGCGCCGATGCGCCCGTGAACCACAGGCCAAGCAGCGCCGGAAGCGCACCCAAGTTACCGAGCATGCCGTCCGTGTTTGGTGCGAAGAACAGTTCATTGCCATTTTCGTTATCCGTCAGCAATGATCCCATTACGCCCGGCAGAAAGATCACGGGAATAATGGGCCGTACGTCACACAACAGTTCCTTCTGCCGCGTATCGCTCGCAGGAGTGAGCGTGAATGTTCCATACGACGACCCGTCTGGGGCGGTCCGCCCCATCTGCCGCACAACCTCTTGCTCAGCATCGTCGCTGAACGGCGAGTCGCCCCCTTGATTACCTGCGTGACTGTCGCTCATAGAATTTTCTGGATCAGTATTAGTCGTTCACGAAGGGATCATTCCGAACCGTTGCCCGAGCTCGCGGGCAACTCCGGACGAAGCGCATGCAATTTCAGCGTCTCGATGTCCTCATTCTTCTGCTCGGCAACGTGGCCCAACTCATTCGTCATTCCCTTGATGCGAGTGCCGTCGCCCCGCACCAGTTCATAGGGGTGATTCTTCAACACCTCGCCAGAGATGCGATCTCGCAACACATACGGATCGTTGAACTTGGCTTGCGGCAGACTGTTCATATGCTGCGCAATCGAGCTCGGCCCCTGACGGCTGAGCGACGCCGATTTGATCGTGCGCGGACCTTGCGTGCCGTCTTCAATGCCAGCGGCCACCCACCGCGTGTACGAGCCGCCCGCCTTGATGATGATTTCATCGGCATCGAGCACAATACGCTTGGCCTTCACGGTCACATCTTTACCGGCATTGACGTTCACGTCATCCGTGTTGGCCGACAGTTTGATCGGACCTTTAGCCGTCACAAAGAACGCTCCGAGCTTCTGGGCGAAGAAGCTCACCTTTTCCGCAGCCGCCACGACGAGCGACTTGCCGGTCGCCACATACGTGTTCTCGTTGCTGACAACGTTGATCTCTTTCTCGGCCACGATATGCGTCGAATTGTCCGCAACCAAAGCGATGTCCTTCGGCGTCGATACCAATATGTTCGGCTGCGAAAATCCGTTGGCGCTGCCGGTACCGCCACCTGCAGTCACGCCACCCGACGTATCGCCCGACACTGGGTGCTGGATGTCCTTCGACAACGCTTTTAGCGCATTCTGTCCGGTTTGCAGCGATTCCGCCTGGGCGGTTGTGCTTGCGCTAGATAGCGATTCGACCAACATCCCCGCCTGCTGCAACTGCGACCGCGCCTCATCCACGCCCATCTGTTCGTCGTCGTAGGATTTCGAATGCGCACTGATGGACAATCCCTTGCTGGCGCGAACTGCACCGAACTCGTCGGCGTGCAGGATGAAACCGGCGCCCAGATACTTCCCGCGCGTGTTGCCCTCATGCTTGATCAGGTAGCCCTGCGTCAGCGCCGCATAGCTCTTGCCGGTGTAGCTGACCAGGCGTGTGCCGCCTTGATTAGTGGAATCGTCGTGGACAAAGGAGTTGTATGCTCCTGTCTTTCCGAATCCCTCGGACTTAAACCCGGACAACAATGCGTTTGAATGCCATGGCGATGGGGTTGCGCCTCCGTTGATACGCCCTAATACGAACGGCTTGTCACAGTCGCCGTTCCAGTAGCCGACGATGACCCATTCCCGCGCCCTCGGAACATGAACCGCTCCATAACCGTTCCCAGTATCCGATTGAAGCGATGACAGCAATGGCGAGGAGGTGAAAGCGTCTGGTGGATTCTTGCGGTCCCATGCGAAATGCACCCTGATCTGATTCCGGTCGTTCGTCCATGCTTCGGCGCCATCGGGCGTCACGACAAGCGCGTGTTCGATCGACATGATCGGCTTCGGATGATCCAGCGGACTCCGGTATTCGACTGCCGTGGGTTGCGCCTCGACTTCGATCACGAAAAATCCGGCTGAACCATCCGCAGCATGTCCAGGCGTCTTAAAGCGCTCACTGTGGATCGCCTGCTGCTCGGCCAGCGTTGCGCGAAGGCTCTGCGGAAACTCGGCCGTCTGCTGGCCAATCGGCACATTGTTCTCGATGAACCAACGTGCCTCGATCACCAGAAACTCTCGCTTCTTCGCATCACCGCCTTCGTGGCGGGGATGTCCGTTCAACACAAACCGCGAACCGGCATCGAGCCAGCGCACGCCTCCGACACCAAAATATCGGCTTGCTCGCGCATCCCATGCTTCTACCAGCCGTCGAGCTCGCGCCTCGCCCGTGTCGGAGCTGGAATAGCCATACGCCGTCGATTCGTATACGGTCATCGGCACATCAGGAACGCTACGCTCGACTTTCTGGCGGCGCTCCTCCGTGACATAGCTCGTCGCGGCAAGTCCGCTCTCAGCCTGAAAATCGGACGCGGGCCGCTTGTAATCAAATGCACGCGATATGTAGCGCGTGCTCTGCATCGTCTGCACCCCTGTCCAATGGGCGAAGCCATCCGATTCGTTGCTGTCGTTCGCCCGAATGAACTCAACTGCCTTGGCATCTGGGAGAGTCGAGACGTGGTCGACGATAACGAGCGTCGTCTTTGGAGCGTCGCCTTCAGCAACGTTTTCATGGATCCAGTAGAAGTACCAGCCCTCGGCCTCAGCCAAGCGGTTCACAAAGTGAAGATCGGATTCGCTTTGCCGGCACCACGAACGCTTGGCAGGATCGGACAACAGCGAGAAACGGTACTGTCCGCGTAGCTGCGGATACCGATCAAGCACGTCGGAAATGATCTCCCGGGCGTCTTTCTCGAGCCAGCCTTCTTCGTTATGGGTTTTCTCAAGGAAGACCAGCGCCGATGAAAACTCGATCTGGTATGTCGAAAGGCCGCCATTACCGCCCAAATAGGCGACCCGATGCACGAAGCCGTGAACCGGACGATAGACAGGAATCGCAAAGGGAGCAGTGACTTGCTGAATCTGCAAGGTCACGGGCTGATGCATCAGCGACAGCAGCGCAGTGTCGTCGCGCGTCGACGCAACGTCGATCGTGTACGAATAGTCGCGCCCGATTCTGGCCGATCCGCGCGCCCGTAACGGCACCAGCGCATTCTTGCCGAGCGGCGTATCCAGCATCAGTAGTCGGCCCTGCTGCAAAACGCCGTTGCTGATCGCCTCATAGAGCTCGCGCAACTTCAAGTCCCCGAGTGCGGACGATCTGATATCCATTTTCGTTATCTCTCTCAGGTTCAACCGTCAAAATGCAGTGGCACAAGGACGGCAGCCGTTGCGACGGCACGTCGCTCGCGCGATTTTAGTCTAAAGTCTGAAGATTATGGTTCGACTCGACAAAACTCCACGCCCGTTGTCAATCGGAGCCGAGGCATCGCATTCGGATGCAATCGGCGACAGCGAGTCAGTTGCCACAAATTCGCTGGGCGGTGCCGGCGTCGGCAATGACGCAGGCAGGAAGGTTCATCAATTGTTCATCGCGGAGGATCAACTTCGGGATCGCGACCATGCATCGTCCGCAATCGTAAATTTGCCATCGGCACTGCCTTGGACAGCCCAATCGTAAAGTGGCGCTTCAGCAACTCGAAATACGTCCAGGTCAGTCGCCCCACGATCGCTTCGCGAACTGGTACGCACCATAGACGGCGCTGAACAACTTGGCCATGGCCGAACCGCCGTCCTCGCTCGTCACCAGAATATGAAATGCCATGCGAACTGCGCTGGATTTTGTGGAGCCTCGAACCCTTGAGGGAAATCGAGCCATGGACAAGAAGCCAAGGAAGTTTGCAAGAGAAGTCCGCGAGCAAGCGGTGCGTCTGGTACGCGAGTAGCGGAGTGACCACTCGTCGATGTGGGCAGCGGTTGAATCGATTGCACCGATGATCGGCTGCACACCGCAGAGGCTGCTGGATTGGGTCAAGCGCAACGAGCCCGAATGTGGAGCCCGCGAGGTCAAGGAAATGCTTCGGACCAACGAGATTCTCAAACTTGCGAAGTTAGGCTCGATGAGCCGCTGCAACAGCCAAGCCCATGATCCCATGAGCAGTTTGTGAGTCGATTCGATGGCGATAGCCACAAAAGAAAAAGCCCCGCAAGTCCGAGAACTTACGGGGCTTTGTCACCGCTTTTGGCGGAGACGGAGGGAGGCTTTTCCCAACGTCGATAACCACATGATTTCTCTATGCTTTTTCTCTTCCCATCTGGGTTGCAGTCTCCTCCAAAGAGGTACCCCAGTGAGTGCCCCCTGTACCCTACGAGCCAAAGGCTGCATCGTCAACTGGAGGAAAGCTTCCAATCTGAGGGCTTACGCGGCGTCCTTGGCACGAAGCGCAGCATTCGCCTCAACCAGCAGCTTGGCGTCATGCTCGCGCAGCACAACATGTAGTGCGTCCAGCGCTTTCTTCAACGACTTACGCCCCGATGCCGTCGTGTTCTTCCCCTCAGCCACAACCTCGCCCTCTTTCTTCAACCGCTTCACAAACTTTGCGGCGCATCGACTATCCAGCGTTCTCGCTGTAACAAAGCCGGTGATCTGCTCCGTCAATGACAGCAACGCCGCCTCTGTCGTCACATTGAGGTTTTCGATTTCAGCGTCAGATGATCGTTTGTTCATCATGTTCCCCACACAAAGTTATAACTTAAGCGCACGATTTCGCATCATTTAGCTGAATTTTACGCTGGGCGAGCAGTTGGCTCATGACCGATTTGTGTCGCATGGATGACCATTCACACAAATGCCAAAATAAAATACAAGCACACGCAGATACCGATTCTTATGACTTGTTACACGGAAGACTTCGGTATCTATGCGATCTCAGCTTTCTACCAAATAGCCACCCTGCAGATGGCTATTTTTTGTTCATCGAGGATTACAGGGGAACGCAGCGCGGATCGTCGGCGTTCAGCCACGATCGGCAACTCGGCAATGGCATCCTCAAACCAGCCCGACCACCTTTGGTACGTTGGAGGATAATGCCCTGCACATGGCGAGCATTGAATCTACTTGCTCTGTGGCAGAGTGGAATTACGAGCAATCCATTGTTTAAACCGCCCTCCCCCACTGTCACCGCAGTACCATTTCCCGGCAACTTTCTCGACTGAGAAATCCCCATAGGACACTGTCAATCCATCGTTGGCTTTCAGGACGACACGCTCCTTAAGAAGCGACGCGGCGAAATCGTGAATATCGCTGATGGCGTGTCTTGACTTAAAATCCGAAAGCATAGGACTATCCAAAAGCAAGTCTCCATTTATTTCAATCAGATCAAGCAATTCCTTTTCAACGCGCGACAATTCCAAGGGCGCCCATTCTTGCTTGCGGGCCGCATTTTTAGGCAAACATCCCGAGTTAATCTTGTATTGCCATGCCGCGCCCTTCTCCATCTTCACCGGCAGACCAAAAATAAGTGGATCAAGGACCTCCATCTCTAGATCCAGACCGCGATCAATTTCGACATCTAGCATAAGCTCAATTCGATCGTAAACGAGTTCCAATATCAACAATATAGGATTGCTGTTACTGGAGGCCAGCCACCCCCAACCGAGATCATCATGCCACCCCCCACGATACGGCAGCCCATTTGTCTTTATAATAGAAAATCCATCACTAATAATAAGATTTGGCATATTTATAACACCAAATCCAAGTATATTAGCCCTATTTTTATAGAGATTTTCCACACCCCTCCTGAGGCCACCCTCACTCTTATAACCATTGTAACCAATAGCAATTCTCACCGGCGTCAACATATCTCTAACCAACGAATGATATATGACTCGCTTATGAAATGGGAAAAGCTCATTAGGCGGGTATTTCGGTGCGCGCTCACCAAATAAGCTTGCAAATTCCTTTGCAGGACGCGCGGAACTGAATTCCAAGACGCCTTGTTCCTGTCGGAGCTTGCAGTCCAGCTTCGATAGCTGCAGAGTTTGATTTAGATGATCATAGGCATCCATCATTCCGGCGGCAAGCAAGTTTTTTTTAACCTCCAAAACCGCTATTACCTGTTGGATTGGATATACGAATTCATCAGTCTGCGGAACACACTCACCTTCGCCCATCACAATCATGCAATCAATCTGACCCGAAATCTTGTCGCCGACACACATGAACCCCGAAACAACTCTCACATCGAATTTGTCGAGCGGCACACTTCCCAATACCTTTTTTGTGAGTCCCTCATACATCCTCCCAATCGTCGGAGCATGCTCCATCTGAAAATTATTCAGCTCCCTCCTTTCACAATCCACAATTTTCTTTAGAATTTCAGATAGCACATGCACATTTAACCCCTTATTAATTCGCGCCCACACATCATTATCAGCGATTTTTCTTTCACAATGAAATTAATGTCACGATGAAAACTCCCATAATGCCATACCATCCGAACCACCAACATGCCATGTCGTCGATTTTAACTTGACTATCTCCCACCCTCCTATAAATTTTTTAATACATTATAGGGGAGCACAA
The DNA here is from genome assembly GCF_000745665.1 of Burkholderia sp. WP42. Taxonomy (NCBI): domain Bacteria; kingdom Pseudomonadati; phylum Pseudomonadota; class Betaproteobacteria; order Burkholderiales; family Burkholderiaceae; genus Burkholderia; species Burkholderia sp. WP42. The sequence goes on from NZ_JQJT01000045.1 coordinate 11,403, forward strand.
AATGAATGAAAAAATCGTCATCAAGAATACCGTTCAGCCTTGGAATTATCTGCATACCAGCATGAGGGCGAAAAATCCAGGTTTTGCATGTGACTTGGATAGAAGGCTATCAATCGCAGTCAAGAAGGGAAACATCTCGCGCGTCAAAGAACTCATCGAACATGGGGCCGATTTCCACATTAGCGATGATGAACCCCTCGTTCTTGCAATCCGCCATGGCTACCTGCAGATTGCAGATTACCTGATTTCAATCGGCGCCAACGTCGAGGCGCATGATCACTTCCCCATCTTCTTCTGCGCAATGGAGGGTAACCTCCCTACTCTCAGGACGCTGGTCGAATATGGGGCAGACATCCATGCCAATGGTGAGCAAGCGTTGCGTAAAGCCGCTAGCAAGGGGCATTTACCCGTCGTTCGATTTCTCGTCGAGCGCGGTGCATATATTCATGCTGAAAACGACGAATCAATCAAGGTCAGCGCAGAAGGCGACTACGTACCTGTGGTCAAGTATCTCATCGGCCATGGCGCAGACCCGAACATTCCGTACCTCTACGGGGGGAAACGAATTCGCAGCTACCTAGAAATATTCCATGCTGGCACGATCAACGATTATCGAAGAAAGATGGGTTAAAAGATAGACCAAGACATTGATTCACGGATCTTTAAGGCATCAAATCACCCGAGATAAATGAGCACGGTTTTACCACCAAACACTCCACACCACATTCAAAACCAATAAAATTTGACAGATATGCTTTTTCTTGTATAAAAAAGAAAAAGCCCCGTGCAAACGGAGCTTTTCGATTGGTTTAGGACTTCGCTTTGCAGAGCAAGGACAACCAGATGACTACGACGTTTATTCTACAAACAACTCAATGAAAGTCAAGTCTTCCGGGGGAAGCTCCAAAATCAATCCTTTTAAAGGAGAAAATTTTGATTGAGGAGCTAACAAAAAGCCTTCCAAGCAAAGTCAGCAGCACCGACAGCTTTGAAGATGGAACCAAATATAGAAAACGAGATAAGGCACTCGGATATCGCTACATTGAGCACAATCAGCTATACAAGAAGTTCATCGTTGTGGATGTAGATACGCCAGGCAGCGCGTTCCTTTGGGAAGATATGAATCTTCCTGCTCCCAGCTTGATCACTATCAGCCCCGATTCAGGACGCTGTCACTATCTATGGGGTCTCAAAACGCCCGTCATCTACACGGATGGCGGCAGACGATCCCCCCAGCGTTTCTACGAAGCGATCGACGTTGCCTTGACTCGTGCCATACCTGGCGCCGATCCCGCCTATGTGGGCAAATTCACCAAGAACCCTTGCCATCCCTATTGGAAGGTCATACAGCATCGTGTGAGCTACGACCTGGAGGATTTTTCCGAGTACCTCGACCTCTCATCCCAAAGGAAAGCACAAAGACACGTCAACCCAGAGGGCAGAAATAGCACGCTTTTCGACAGCCTGCGCTTTTGGGCTTACCCGGCGATCAAGCTCTACGACTCCTACAGTGATTTCCAAGAGGATGTGAACACGCAAGCATTCCTAATCAACCAAGATTTTTCAAGGACGTCCTCGGGGATGTTGCTGCACAAAGAGGTGCTCTCCATCGCTAAGTCTGTCGGGACGTGGACCTGGAGGCGGCGCCACGACAAATTGCTCAATCGTGGCGTGATGAATTTGCCTGAGGACATGCCCTTGCAAGAGAAGCAAAGGCAAGGTGCCACATATACACATAGTGCCCGCACAACGGGCAGCCAGAAGCGCATTTTTGAGGCCGCTGCCGCATTGAAGGCTCAGGGAACTCCTGTTACCCAAACGTCCGTTGCAATGCAAGCCGGCCTTTCTGTTCTTACGGTAAAACGTAACTGGAAGCTCGTTGAAGAAATATTCAAACCGTACACCAATTAACCCTTAGTTGCCTTTTACAACTTTGGTATCAAATGGTGTATATCAGATAATTACCCCGCAGGGGTTCCAGCACCACTTTCCCGTATAGGGTCAAAATTTAGCATTCAGATCCCGCAGGGCATTCCACAAAGCCGAGATTCCGAAGGAAAATGAGCAATAGCGAAAAAATTGCCCCCCCCCAGAACTGATCTTGAAAAACAAATCAACGAGCATATCAGGCAGCTCATCCTTCATCGTCGGAGCGGGCAACTGAGGCAGAGTATCGTTCAAAGTGATTGCCTCTCAGGAATACATCGAGTAGCTGCCGCAACCGATGATATGCGATCCCGACAACAAAAGCGAACTCCAAAAAAAGCGCCCAGAGGCGCTCTTCTATACTGCAACCGGCTGAAATTTAACGGGCCGATAATCATGGTTATCAAGACAAGCATCATAAAATGCTTTTTCAATTGAAAACCAGTCAGTTTTATCGATTCCACGCAAAGCCGAGGCATCAGCACTCTTAGGATATGCCGAGATAATTTTTATACTTCTTTGCTGCTCTCTAGCAATTTCCTTCATTTCCTTAACAGCCTCAGCCAGATCTTGATCTTGACTGAAGATGATTGCCGCATCGAACTCTTTCTTTCTAGCACATCGAACCAAGTCTAAGGCAATCCGAACGTCAATACCTTTTTCTTGAGCAACACTTCTGAAAGTGCCATCAAGCATTTCTTCCTGATGGTACTTCAACTTTCTCGTTTCAACCATTACCTTCGCACGCTTTAGCGCAAGCACGCGATTATTCCAATACCCACTCCACAATTCAGACTCACTCTGAATTGGAACTCCCGTATAGAATCGAGTAAGATTGGGGACGAAACTAAAATGTGCTGCAACCTTTTGATGCAGCTTCAGGGGATCAAAGTTGGGATGATGATAGCCATCGCCATATGCATCTTTCGCATGCCTGTAAAGATTCTGGACATCAAAAAATGCCATCGAATACTGCGCAGGTACGCCCCCAGCCATATTTTTGACCCCATAAATGAAAACCCCACCGGGTGACCTTACGGCCAGAGTCCAGTGGGGGGAAAGTTCGGGAACTATAGTGCGGCATGCGCGTTTTGTCAACCCCCCCTACAATCCTCGCAGCTCAATCTGAAGAGTGGGCTATCCACACCACGCAATCGTCTACCCTTTGCAAACTCTGCCGCAAGGGACGCTGAGAGGGCCCAGCTTTACAACCTCGATCCATGAGCGCCCTCGGATAACTTCCGAGCCCGTAGCACGACACAGCGAACCTGGCGTCGCTTTTCCTCAAGCGTCGCTATGGGGGAGCCTCAAAACTCCACCCCATCCAGAGCCTCGAAAAACTCCGATGGCTTCATGTCCAAAGCCCGCACGATCTTCATGATGTTGATAAGTGCTGGATTGCGCTCACCACGCTCGATTCCGCCCATGTAGCTGCGATCTATTCCGCAGAGATCCCCGAAAGCTTCTTGCGAATAGCCTCGCTCCTTACGGTATCGGCGAACTGCCGCGCCGAATGCTCCTAGCAGCGGACTCTTATCTGTGTCTTGAGAGGGAATAGCCATGGCCGATGGTTGCCTCCCCATCGATAAAATTCCACGGCCTATATGTACACGGTCTATAGTTACGCGTACTATAAGTATCATTTTCGAGTGAGGACGCACTCAGACTTGGGCCAGTCCATCGAAAACCATCAAAGCCCCTACCAAGCGGCCTAAGCAAAAAAGGGACGGAAGCGCTATGAGTGGAATCTTGGAAGGTCTGTTGTGGGTGAAGCTGCTCGAAGGCAATAGCCACGAGGGACCCGATAGCAACGCGCCGGGAAAAGGTGCGGGCTTCCCGTTCCTGATCCTCGTCGTACCGTGGCTCATCATCGGCCTGTCTGCGGCTACCCTGCCCGCGCTGCTCTGCTGGCAATTCCGCAACCGTAGTTGGACGGCACTGACGCTCACCATCCTCACGGTGGTCGCCGTGTTCGCAGTACTTATGCCCTACAGACACTATAGCTGGTGGGAAACCACCCTTCTGCTTGAGGTTTGCTCAAGTCTGTTGGGGATGATCATCTACATGCACACGCTGGTGTGTTCGCGGCTGAACAAGGTCATCACCAATGGTGCATCGGCCGTGCTGTCGGCGGGAACGTGGATCGTGTTCGCCATCCTAATTGCGGGGGCATATCTGCTGTTCTGGGGGCTGGTGTCCAGCATGCTCAGCATGACGCCGATGCACCGCATCGTTAGCCTCCTTCAAGGCGCTTTCGATTTCAGGCTCCATTTCCTGACTGAATGGGACTTGTACGGCTACTTCCGGTTACTGGTTGCGCTTTCCCCTACGGCGATGGTCGCCACGGCGCTGCAAGCCTTTTTCCGGCGTCGTAAGAGCGAAGGCAACGGCGCCCTTCCGTGGTATTTCAAGGTTGCCGCCATCCCGAGTGCCACATGCACCGTTCTGTGGGGTGCGCTACTCCTGCGCAACGCACTGATCTACTGAATTTCCCAATGTCCAAGAGGAAGAAATGAAAGTCTACGAAGGCGAACTGCTGGAAGGTGGTGTGAGTAGTGCCGATGGCCGCTGGAAGAAGTACTCTTACCTCAAAATTGGTAGTCAGCAGCTTAATAATGTGCGGATCGATCTCAAGCTGGATCGGGTACTGCACGGGCAAATTGACCGTGGGGTAGTAAAGCTTTGGGTTATCCGCTGGATGTTCTGCGATATTATCGCAGGCATCACTCAGTCCGATGGACAGACGTTCCGCCAGAGTGTGGGGTCCATGAGTGCCGTAATGTTTGTAGCGGCCTTCATCGGGTTGTGCTCTCTGCTTGGTGCAATTGACAACTCTTTTTATCTTATTATTTCCGCATTCAGCCTCCTTGTGTTTTTGATCCCGCTCAGCCTCATCCGGAAGGTCAAAAGCGTGAACGCCAATCACGCTTATTAAATAACCGGGATTTCAGGGGCGGGGGTTGGCCGCCAATTCGCAACATCAAGGCGGCCGATTTCAATATCGTTACTGATGTCGTTACGAATACCCCCTCTGGAACAGGAAGACGCTAAAGCGTCGCGCGAACCTCTGTCACGAGCAGATTTTCAAATAATGTTAGCCCCGGAAATAGCCCCTTAGAGTCCCGCAGCCTTACCAAGGTTTCGTCAAGTGTTTCAGGCGAACCCAATCGCTCCCAGACGATCTGACCTATCTGAGTAGGAAGGCCGTATTCGTCCAACGCATTAACCACCGGACTTCGGCCTAAGTTTTCTATATGAGAAATATAGGCGTCGTAGTTTCCTGCCTGTAAATTATAGCGTCCAAATATGTACCTTTGAATCCGATTCAAGGCCGATAGAAGGTTGGGCGCCCTGAATTCTGCCCATTGCCGTTGAAAATCAAGCGTAAGCTCGATTGCCTCGTCGATATCCATCCCGTCCTTTTTGAACAGGGCGACGGCATCCTCAAAGCGTTTCGCCTGCAGTGTCTTAGACAGCAGGAACGCGAGCTGCGCCCCGCTGGCGACACCATTCTTAAAACGTCCATTAGTAAAGTGCTTCCAAACCAGTTCGCAAGTCCACCTCCACTGATCTATGGATGGGTAGCCCCTCCAGCTTAGCATCGCATGCGCAACCGGTAAGCTGTGCAATATCTCGTTGCCAAGGTTAAGCTGCGCGCCTGGGTCGATGCCAGCGTTTTCCTTCAAAATCTCCAATGGCAGCAATGGATCGTCAAAATACTTGGCGACCTTTTTAGTGGAGGCTTGATTGAGTTCATCAGGGTCGACTTGGATAAGGAGCGCATCACTGGCATCTTCCGACTGCGTGACAATTGGTATGTCTATGAACGGCAATTCCGCTTGGGGCGGTTCGTGATACAAATACACGTGCCCAATAAAATGCTCACGCATTCGTCCCGATCGACCGCGAATATTCGAAAACGTGAAGTAGTCGAACTTCTTCGTCGCAACTTTGTTATCCAGGATAATGACATTCTTTGCGCGAGTATTTACACCTTCAATGAGCGTTGACGTACAGACAAGGTACTTCAATGCACCTTTATTAAAGTTTCGCACCACTAACTGAGTTAGCGAGCGGGGCAGCCTACCGTGATGCACACCGATTCCCGCATCCAGCGCGGCAGCAAATAGCCACTGCGAATGGAAGTTGTCGCGGACCCAAGCCGCTGCGGCTTTCGCAGCCGGAGCGATCGACTGCGGCAACACACCTTTCAATCTGGCAGCCACGGTCCTCGCGCGATTTGGCGACTGAACATAAATTAGCGTCGGTTCGTCGAGAGTGCAACAGAGCTGTATCGCATGCTGGAGATCATCATCGACATCAATCTTGTGAATCTCCGACACAACGGTGTTGAAGTCTGTTTTTATGAATACACACTGAAACCTCTCAGCGAATGCCGGTGGTATGCCCTGAATGTTCGGGCCAAGCATATAGAATTGCTTTGCTTGCTTTGATAGCTTGTAAAAAGCCAGATTGAGCGTCTGCGCACGCTCGCTCTCGTCTGACGGATTTAACTTATAGAACTCGTCGATGACAAAAAAATCTGCCTCTTGAATGTTTTTATTCTCGACCACGCGCTCCTGAGTGTGAACGAAAATATTGCGATCTCCCGGCTCTTGCGAAGAGTGGGTGATAATTCGGTATTTTTGAGAAATGCGCGCTAAGCGCCGTCGCGTCTCGTCGAGCAGCGCAAGCGTCGGAACGACAATAACGATATTCTTATATCGGCCGGAAGCCACGACCGCATCCACAATGAGGCTCTTACCGAAGCTCGTGGGGGCACTCAGCACTACACTCTGACCGGACATCAATAGGTGGAATACCTGCGCCTGAACTCGGTGAAAGACAGTATCGGCGCCAACATCTGGCTTGTGCGCCTCATATGCGAGAGAATCGGGCAATCCCAGATTTTCTGGATTTAGATATGGAAACAGCCCCGCCTCTCGTACAAATGCGTCTAGGATTGAATCGTACTCGCCGAGCAAATGCCTTATATCCAAAAGACGAATGACCAGCTCTTGCCCGCGGGCCTCCTCGGCACCACCGCGAGTTGCATTGAGATACGTGGAGACTCCACGAAGCAAAGAAAACCAATTCACGTCAGCAGCGGATTTTGCGGACTCAATCTCATTACGTAGGCGCTCAAAACTTAAAGGCATTGCGCGGCCTCCAGCTTGCGATGCAATAGGTTAACCAAGAGTTGTTTATCTTGAAGCGGGAGCAATATCAGTCTAATTTCGACCGTTGTTAGCTTGTTCTTCGCCTTGAATTTCTCGTAGTGCCTCTCAAGTTCGGTCGTCATTGCCTCAACATATTCCTCAGAATATTTGCCGTGAGCGCCGGTCACCGGACTATCATAGGTAAGCAAGACAGGGACACACACCGTTTCGAAAACCTCATCGAGAGAGGTGTTCTCGTCCATTAACGCATGAAGCTTTTCAGCGTGCGGCCAAGTATCGTCAATTTTTCTCTCGAGAAGGAGAAATTCATTCCGCAAATACTCACGCTCAAAGTGTGCGTCTAGCTCTTTGCAAACATCGTCAATCGCCTTGTTGATATCCTGGTAAAATTTCACTTCGCCAAGCCAGAGTTGCAGACCACTATCGGTCGGCACAACGTGAACTGCATCGAAGCCTTTAACCGTGTTATTGACTGAGTCTTTAAAGAATATCTTCGATATTGCAGGTATAGTTTCAAACAACTCTTTGATGACAAAATGCAAAATGAGTTCACCAAACTCACCACGACTCTTGAATTTTTCAGTTTGGTAAACCGTTTTTGCAGCAGCAGCTACGAGCTCCACAGCGTTATCAGCGCCGATGCCCTCACACTCGGAATAACTCAAGCAGAAATCTGGCAGAGAGCGAAAAAGCACTGTTGCCAGTTGCTGCGCGCGCCATGAGCCAAGCTCGAACCCGGCGCAAATGCCCGTGAAGCCTGGCGTCCGCGCAATGTCATGCAGTACAACGTTAAAAAAAATCCCCGACATAATGCGGTCCATCTATTTACGTTTACGCACATACTCGCGGCCCCAAAACACCGCTACACGGTTTATCCGCCACTCAGCACTGTGCTCTTCGCTGGCAACGACTTTAAGTAGTTCCCTTCTTGCGCACCGCACTCTGATAATTTTGCGGAGCTGGTTTACCCGGATATCAACATCATGAAACCGAACGTTGCACAGCTTCCGCGCTGACCAATGTTAGGTTCAGTTTTTCGCCGACGGACTGCATGAAACTGACAAAAATCAGCCCATCAAACGCATTATAAGGGTGGTCTCGCCCGTTCGAACAGCGCTCCGAAATTTTGTCGGGCCAGTCATGTTGACCGTTAAGTCGCAGGTTGCGCCGCGAAGTACGCATCATCGGGCGTCCGATCAGACGGATTCAGATGCGACCGCTTTCCAAGAGCGGCAAGGGCCGACTGTCGATGAAACTGCAGAACGACTGTAACAGCGGCGCACATATCGCGCTGCACATTGGCGGAGCTTGTTGTGCCTAGACGAGATGCGGCTACCTAATGCGAAGTTTATTTTCGCACTTGAGCTTGGTGTTTTTCTCTAGCAACGGAGGCTTCGGCATGCTCTTTTCCCTTACCCCTCTCATGCGCTGTCGTAACCGAGCCATTTCAGGATTCCGCACGTCCACGGCTTCAAGATTCGCTGCAACATCCTGAATCTGCCTCAGGTCGATCCCCATCACTTCCATCACATCCTCATGGGTGAGCTTCTGCGGGATACGAAAGCTGTTGATCCAATCCAATCTCTCGCGCCTCCCTTTCAGCGGATCTTGCTTGTCATCGAGCAACGCATGGATGTCCATCAGGCTCATCTTTGACGAGCTTCGGCAGTAGGAATTGCGAATAGCATCAAAGTCCGCTTCTACGGCATGAAAACTATACTCGAAGCGGTTGCGGGTCGCCGCCACGTTGAAGGACTGTGAGTTGTTCAGCTCGGACAGCTCGCCCACATGGATGGCGGTGTTCTTCGTGATGCCTTGGGATTTGTGAATGGTCATGGCATAGCCCAAGCCCATGTCCGTCTTCTCGGGATCGATGGTCTTGCTCTTGCCGTTATCGAACGCCACCATCAGCAGCCCGTCATTTGTCACTCGGGTGACGGTACCCAGATCTCCATTTTTCACCTCGCGGTTGTTCTTGCGAATCACGATGCGATCCCCTGCGTGGAAGATGCCCTTGGATGTCTCGATGGACTTCCCAAGCTCGCCACTGGCCTGGCGCTGTTCCTGGATGCGTTCATTGAGGTGATCGACGGTCTTGTTGGTCGACGCCAGCAGGATTTTTTCGGTATAGGCCTCAATGTTGCTCAGGAACTTGCCCACCACGGTTTCCGTCATCTCGCGGGTGGTGCGATGCTTCGTGACGAAACCGCAATCGTCCATCGCAGCAAACGCCTGCTTGATGTGATCTCCCGTGAGCCTGAGGCTTTGCCACTGGCGCAGCTTCTGGGCGTCGGTGCCATCCAACCCATCCATCGTCGCCTTACCCGAGACATGGGAAGCAACGCCAAGGCTCGACTCCAGCTTCTGGCGGCTGATTTCGGACAGGATGGTGGTATAGGATCGATCCGCGTGGCGCGTGATGAGTTCGTTAAACGTATTGCCGGCCGACACCGGGTCGAGCTGATTGTTGTCCCCCACCAGCACAAGCTTTGCACCAGAGGCCTGTACGGCGCTCAAAATCTTCGCGCAGTGCCTCGTCCCTACCATCCCCGCCTCATCGACAAAAACCATGTCTTTTGGGCCTAATTCGAGCTTGCCCGCCTCGATTTCCAGCAGGAATTTATCAATCGTACCGGCGTAGTCTGGATTGGTGTCTGCAGCCACGGCAGACGCCACCTTGCCCGTAGGTGCCAGGCCGATAGTGCGATAGCTCTGCAAGTGAGCAAATTGAACGGCATATTTCATCGCAAATGACTTGCCCGTACCTGGTAGCCCAACAACGAGCGACGCGCCATTGCCATTGAAGACGTTTTGGACAAAGGCTTTCTGCTCGTCCTTGAGCCTGACGCCACCAGCTTCCAACCCGCGAAAGTAGTCTGCGAGATCGAAGCGCTGATGGCTATAGCTGGTCAGCCCCGCAAAGATTTCGACGTTCTGGCTCTCCAGTCGAGCCAGAGACTTCAACGTGAACACCGGTTGCTCGTTGGAGTTGCAGGGCAAGGCAAAGATGTCCTCCTGCTCACGCAAGAACTTGTCAGCGACAAACTCGGCTTCGATGCCCAGCCCCATGCACTTGGCAAACTCTCGGATGAGATCGTTGCGCGTGAACTTCGGATTCTTGTTGGTAAGTTGCTCAACGATGCGCTCCTTGTCGAGCTGGCGATAAAGTACGGCACCGGATGATGCCTTCAAGGTCAGGTTTAGCTCACTGACCTTGGCGACAAGTTGGCTTTGCTGTTCGTGCAGGGACACGACTTGCTTTTTGTTCTTGATACGGTGCTGCACCTGCTTGTTGTAGCGACCTGAACTCAGAAAGCTGTACTGCTCCTCATAGTCCTTGTTGACGTCGATGACGCGGGCCAGGACCTCATCCTTGGATAGCGCGCCCGCTTGCTCCTGCGCCCTCAGATCCGCAATCTTCTGCTGGGTAAGCTCATAGAGATCCCTCTTGTCTCGGTCGATCTCCTCCTTGATTTTGGCAGCGACTTTGTACTTGCTGCGGATGAGATCGGTGGATCGCTTGTCGAAGGCTACGCGCATGTCCTTCACGTTAGCGGCAAACTTTGGATCGATCTCTTGCAAGTCATAATCGTAGGACTCCAACGGAATATCGGGAAACGCCTGCTGGAATTTTTTGGCAAAGAGAGCCTTGAACTGAGCATCAATGCGCTCGGCGCATCCACGTTGGAAAAGCTCTCGTGGCTCGATGACGCGGATAGAGCCATCCGACAAGCGAATGATGTTGGACGTGTTCACGTGGGCGTGTACGTGCGGATCTTGCTCGCGGTTGTCGAGATGCATGAACCCGTATTCCATGATTTCGCCGCGCTGCCCCACATAGTCCACAATCATCTTCTGGACGACGCCTTCCTGAATCTCCTTCACGGCATCAAAGAAAATTTTCTGGAAGGTCTTCTTCTGGTCCGCGGTCAGCAGGTCAGAGAAGAACAGGTAGGAAAAGGACTTGTCGACCGAATAGACAAGCTCAAGCGAGCTGCGCTGATTGCCGATCACGCTCTCCTCAACCTTGGCCGGGTCAATGGGGATTTCCACGTCCCTGTACACAACAAAGCCACGCTTGATGTCGCTCTGCATGATCTGGATGGGCTTCCCGGTTTCGGGATGGGGGATTGTGCGCGTTATCTTGTCACGCGTTTTGCGCTCCCCGAGCAAGGGATGGTTGCCAAGCTCGGCTTCCGAAATTTCCGCCAGCTTGTCCATGTCGGCAGCGCCGGTCAGGCCGAGACGATCCGCGATGCCACCACGGATGTAAGTCAGATCCGCTTCGGCGAATTCGCCAGCCTTGGCGTAGTACCCCATCTTGCCGCCTTCTACGCCAGCAGCATCGTCCAACACATCTTGTACCTGGCGCTGGAGGTATCGCTTGTAGTTGAAGCCTTGAGCGACGGTGCGCCATTCCGCGTTGATCATTTTGGCCCCCACGCTCCGCGCTTGAGGCTGTCGTCTATGGCAAAGCGCAGGTACTCGCGCTCCTGCTCGGTCAACTGCAGATCGATGTCGGTCTTTTTCAACAGAAGATGCAATGCCTCGGCGGTTCTGTGCATGGTCATGCGCTCCAGCTCAAGAAAAGCAATGGTGCGATTAAAAATTTTCACCATCGTATCTTCCTGCTCCTGCTGAGCCTCTCGATGAAATTGCATTAGGTGCTTCACGTACTGGTTGACCGATGGGAAGCCACCACCCTTTGCGGCCTCTTCGACTTCAGGGCTTATCTTATATGTTTTTATCGCCATTTTTTATCCTTATTATTTGGCTGCCTCCCTTTCATTCTGGCCGAAAAATCAAAAAAGTCAATTCAGCTCGGAGGTCACCTACCTTCCCGGCGTAAGAGTAACGATGGCAGAAATCTTTTGAGATTATCCACGGACGTGGCTTTGTGGGGCGTTGAAGAGTTTGAGTTTTGGATAAGGTTGCGAAGCAACCATTATCCGTGTGTGCTTAGTTATTTTTGGTTTTTTATTTCCCCCCCATCTCTCGCCTCACCTTTACCACCAACCATTGCTTTCAGAGATAGTCCGTCTTTATCATCAGAGTTGACAACCTGCGATATTCCGCTATTTTAATTAGACAAGAACAAAAAGGAAGCAGGTCATGGCAAACAAAAACATCAACTGGGCGGCTGAGTTGGTCGCCGCAAAAATCAAGGCAGACAATAGTAAGACGATCAGTCACCTGGATGAGCATCTGGTGCAAATCTTATCTATTAAGCGCCTCGGCTTCAGTTGGGACAAAACCGCTGACGAGACAAACCGCATCTTGGGGCTTAAGGGTTTAGATAAAGTGAACGGCAAGAAGCTTGCTCGCATCGCCGCCAAGTGGAAGGCTGCTGGATTGGTAGATTTGAAGAAGGTTGATGCTTTCCACGAGCAAGTAAAAAAGGCGCTTGAGGGGAAATCTGCAGCATCATCCAAACCTGCCCCACCGCTCCCCCAATCCATTCCATCCAATTTTCAACCACAAGGGGACAAAGCATGATGCCGCACCTATCGAATATAAGAGACAGAACGATGCAGGAAATAGAAGCAGATTTGGAGAAATTCTGTGATGAGGGTAATATCGGCGCTGTGATGAATCTCGTTGATGAGATGGGCGAAATGGAGGATCGCCTGTTCTTTTTCGCCCAATCAGGAGATCTTGGCAAGGTCAAGCATTATGAGTCGCTAGGCTGCAACCTGAGACAGAATGACGATGCTTTACTGAAAACCGCAGCTTGTGGCGGTCAAGTCGATGTAATGAGATATCTTATCGAAAAAGGCGCGGATGTACATGCGGAGGGTGACAAGGCAATTTCCCTCGCGTCAGCCCAGGGTTATCTGCAATCGGTTCAATATCTGATAGCGCAAGGTGCTGATGTCAATGTTGCAATCGAACGCGGCAAAGATGATGTGAGAGATTGGGCTATGGCATACAAAAAAGCCCATGATCTACATCAGCACCTCAGCGAAGCGCTTCCCCAGCATGAAGCAAGCACATCAAAGAGGAAAATCTGAATCACCCGCCTTAAGGCACATTAGATCGACTTATTTAGAGTCACCACCAAATAGTCGTTTCATTGTTTCGTTGGACGCCAACTCAAGTTTCCTCACGCCATCAAGTTCAGATATGCTAAGGCGATTCAAAATGACGAACATGAAGACTGACATAAATACTGTCCATCGCGGGTTGTCAATGGCAGTAGCACTCCACACCGACTCCTTACCTTCATCGCCCTCCCGCTCAAACCATGTATAGGCTTCCTGCCACGATTTTTTCTGATTCCTATCGAGATTTGCAACATACTCAAAAAATTTGAAGTTTATATTTTCGACCCTGTGAACCAGCCTATTACGTAGCTCGGAGAAATTCTTCAGAAATGATCGTTGCCCAGTACTGAGGATGCCATAATCCTTTGCTATTCTAATTTTCCCTATTTCATTATCAGAAAGCGGCAACCTCTCGATGAAAGACCTCATAGTCGGCTGATCGATCTTTGAAACAATCAACTCGGTAACAAGCGACTCAATAAGGGCATGCGATTTTATAACAAGTGACCAATCATCACCATCAAGTAAGGCAAGAAGAAAATCAGCCTCCCCACGAACATCCGCAGTAGCATCCTGACGATGCCGAAAAATCAATTCCTCTGCGTCTTTCCTGCTGATATACATAGTGACCCCGCAATTTTTATTTAATGCCTTCCATCTTACGCTTCTCAGCCGCCTCTTGATGACGCTCCCGCTTCAGCTTCACGATGAGCTTTTGCCTTGTCGTTGTCACGATGAGGTCCCGTGGGTAGGGAATTTTCTCAAAGCCGATGTTGTAGCTTAATTTCGCGGCAACATTTTCCAAGAGATACGCCACGCTATGCTCTTCCGAATACGCCTTGGAATTCACCGTGTCATGCTCATGACCAATGAACTGGCAGCGCGTTTCCTCAGGCACCCCGTTTTGCTTGAGGCGGTTGTTGGAAGTCGACCGGAATGAGTGGAATACCTTCTTCCTGTCAGCGATACCAACCTTGTCCAGATAATCACCCCAGCGCTCGCTAGGCGTTTCGCTGAAGTTACCAAACCTGTTGGCAGTCAGATAAGGGAACAGCATCCCGCCAAACGGTTTCATGTCCGCAACGAAATCCAGAAAGCCCAGTTTGATGAGCTGGGGATGGATCGGGATCGTGCGTTTTGCTGCAGGCGTCTTGAGGCGCTGGCACTCGTCGTCATCGGTGATCGAGATCGCCCAAATGTCGCCGACCTTCCTCACGTCCTGAATCAGAAGCTGGCAAAGCTCGTTGATGCGCCCGCCAGTGAACAGACTGCGTATTCCGGCGAACGTGATCACGCATTTCGGCGGATCGTGATCATGGATTCCGAATGATCGTGATCACCCGTTTCGGTTGATCGTGATCGCT
>NZ_JQJT01000046.1:0-20818 GCF_000745665.1 Burkholderia sp. WP42
TTAGGGCAAAGCTGATCAAGTCCACCGCAGAACTGCTCCGAGCGTTATAGATCGGGGTGGATAAGGAAGGCAGAACAGGATGAAGCAGCAGACGTTGGCGATGGCAGCTGATGAAGGTGCGGGTTTCGAGACACACCGCAAGCGAACACGGCGCGATGAGTTTCTCGATACGATGAATGCAATTCTGCCGTGGACTGAGTTGTGCGCGGTGGTCGAGCCGCATTACCCGAAGCGCGGCAATGGCCGCCCGCCGATTGGTCTGGAGCGCATGCTGCGAATCCATTTCATCCAGCACTGGTTCAACCTGGCCGATTTCGCGTGTGAAGAGGCGCTTTACGATAGTGCCAGCCTGCGTCGCTTTGCGAGAATTGATCTGGGCTGCGAGGCGGCACCAGATGCCACCACGCTGCTCAAATTTCGTCGTCTTCTCGAAACCCACAAACTGGGCGAGAAGCTGTTTGCCGAAGTCGGCCGGGTGCTGCAGGCGAGCGGCATGAAACTCAAGAGCGGCACGATCGTGGACGCCACGATCATCGGTGCGCCGAGTTCGACGAAGAATGAGCAGAAGTCGCGCGACCCCGAGATGCATCAGACGCGCAAAGGCAAGCAATGGTACTTTGGCGCGAAGCTGCATATCGGCGTGGACAGCCAGAGCGGCCTGGCGCACAGCGCAGTGCTCACGCCGGCCAACGTGCATGACAAGCATCCGCTGCCACAATTGCTGCACGGACAGGAGCGGCGGGTCTACGGTGACAGCGCATACGCCAGCCAGAAAGCGCTGATCCACAGCAAAGCGCCGAAGGCGCGCGACTTCACGAATCAGCGCACCCGTCGCGCGGGTGAAGTCGATGAGGTGCAGCGCGGCAAGAACCGCCACAAGTCGAGGATCCGTGCACGCGTGGAGCATGTGTTCGCGGTGGTCAAACGACTGTGGGGCTTCACGAAGGTGCGCTACCGCGGGTTGGCGAAGAATGCGAACCGGGCCTTCGTCGCTTTGGCGCTCGCCAACGTGTACCTGTCGCGCACGCGATTGATGGCGCAGTTGCGCCCGTAATGGGCGAAAGGCGGGCAAAACGCCCGCGTGCAATGCCCGCAAGGGCCAAAAGCAAAGGAGTGACGGTCGGCTTCACGACCTGAACACCTCCACATCGCCAACACGCCGCCAATTCAGCTGCTTGTTCAGCGTAGCCTTAGTCTCTCCTGGTGGCACCCGGGGAGGATTTAGATTTTCTGCTCGCTGGTTAGCACGGCACGGGCTTACCTCATCAGCTTGCGCAATCGCGCATCGTCGAGGATGCCGTCGCCGGCTTCGCCCAGAAGCTGGGACTGTTCGTACAGAAGGCCGATCAGCCGGGCTTTCTTTTGGACTTTTAGCGGCTGCCCCAGACGTCGTTCAATCCGGTCGGCAACGGCCACCGCGCTGTCGAGCACGCGCTGGTTGAGGCGATAGCGTACGTCCCGGTCAATGATCATGGTCCCTTCACCGGTCAGCAACCATACCGGATCAACCGAGCAGGTATCGTACAACGCACGTATCACCTCGACAGGAGTCGCCCGCTCGCCGCGCTCGTAATTGGCATACGCCCGAAGAGAGCATCCGATACGTCGTGCCATCTTTTCCTGCGATAGTTCGAAGTGCTGGCGTACCTGCGCGAAGCGGTGGTTATATTCCGCATGGCTGTCGGGACTTGACATACGTGCCTCGCGTTTCTACAGTGATTTTGTGCCTTGATTATAGGTACTTTCGAGTATTGGACAAAGATGGACGTGCCTGGAATCAGTTCGACGCAGTTCGCGGGTACTGGCTGGAGGAGAAGGTATGCGGTTTTATACGCTGGAGGAAATCGCGCGCGAGCTGCATATCGCCCCCGCTACGGCACGCAACCGGTTGACACTGGGACAGCCAATGCCGCCGTCGATTCGGGTTGGCCGGCGGCGTTTGTTTCCTGCCAACGAATACGAAAAGTGGATCGCGGCGCAACTGGTTGTGCCTGGATCTGGTGATGACCGTGATGACCCTGAATGCGCGCGGTTCCATCATCCCTTGTAACGCTGAACCTGAGCATTCTGAACATGACATTGCACTGGAACTGCCATCGTGCCGGTCGTTATATCCTTCGTCTCCACCAAGGGCGGCGTCGGTAAGACGACCGTCGCCGCCAATCTGGGCGGCCTGCTCGCAGCCTTCGGCCTGAAGGTTCTCGTGATCGATGCAGATGTCCAGCCGAGTCTAAGCCGGTATTTTCCCGTCCATTACCGTTCACCGCGCGGCCTGACTGCCGTGGTGACCTCCGGCGGCAACCCGTCCGCGGACTGCATCAGCCGCACGATCTTCTCGAACCTGGACCTCATCTATTCGGACACGGCGGACGCGGGACTGCAGTCGTGGCTGAACCGCCGCGAGGATCGCCTGATGATCATGCGTCGTGCGATGCGCAGTCCGGTGCTTGAGTCGTACGATGTCGTGCTGATCGATACCCAGGGTGCGGTGGGGGAATTGCAAAAGTCTGCTGCGATGGCAGCGGACTACATGGTGTCCCCGGTCAAGCCCGACGCGCTGAGTGCGGGTGAGTTTTCGTCCGGCACGCTGTCCATGCTCGATGAACTGAACCGTCTGGCGGATTTTGGCATGTCGTTCCGGTCCGGTGACCTTCACGTGCTGATCAACGCGCATGAACGGACCGTCAACGCGCGGGTGCTGACGCAGGCGGTGCGCGAGCGCTTTACCGGATATCCACGGGTCCGCGTACTCGACACTGTGATTCCGTCGGCCGCCGCTTATGCGGGGGCAGCAATGTCACGCGTGCCGGTGCACGAATATGACCGGCGCCGGGTGTTTTCACGCTCCGCATGGAACATCATGCATCAGCTCGCCTGGGAGCTCTTTCCGTCGCGCCATGGCCAGTACATCGATGGCAGCACCACAGGCCGTCCTGCAACGAGGGATGACGTGTCGCTGGAGCGCGTGGCATGAGCGGGCTGTCACAGGTCGATATCCGGCGCACCGGGCAGGACGGTGACGTTGCTGAAGGCGCGGTTGCACTTGCCGTAGACCGGATTGGTGTCGAAGCGCCAGGGCCGCGTACCGGCGAAGCCGCGCTGGTATCGACCATCCGGCTCAAGGTGACAGAGGTCGCGACTTACGAGCGAAATCCCCGGCGGGCTTCGCCGGACCGTATCGTTGAACTGAGGGAGTCGATCCGCGTCAACGGCATCGAGCAGATCGTGACGGTCACGCGGCGACCGTCGGACGCGCATTACGTGGTCGCCAAAGGCGGTAACTCGCGGCTGACGGCGGCCCAGGCGCTTTACGCGGAGACGCAGGCTCCCGAGTTTCTGTATCGCGACTTCCTGTACATTCCCTATCCTGGCGAAGCAAAGCTGCTGGCGGCGCATCTACGCGAAAACGAGCAGCGGGCAGACCTGTGTTTCTGGGACAAGGCTGCCGGATATCTCGCGCTGAAGGCCGATCTTGAGCAGGAGAGGGGCGGCGCGCTGTCGTTGCGCGAATTCGCCCGCCTGCTCGCAGAAGACGGTGCGCCGGTCAGCCACGTGTTGCTGTCGCTGTTCCAGTTCGCAACGCAGCGTCTGGCCATGCTCGGTCCTGCAACGGCGCTGCTCAGTCGACGCAACGTGGTCGACGTGATCCAGCCTGCGATGGGTGCAATGACCCGACTTGTCCGGCGCTTCGGACACGACGACGACTGGCTGCAGTATGAAGTGGTCAACGTTGGATTGGAGCAGTTCAGTCTCGGGCTGACGGCAGAACCTGCATGGGGTTCTGCCCAGGAACGTCCACTGGACGCTGAAGCGCTCGTGATGAGCCTGCAGCGACGTTGCGCAGAAGCACTGGGCGCGCCGGCGGCGGCCGTGAAACCGATGCTCGCGCTGCTGGCGCGTGAGCCCGAAATTTCACCGGACCGGCTGCGCGAGCTGGCGGATCGGGCGGTGGGCGACGCGGGTGCGTTACTGACGACGGCTCGTCCGCTCGCCGCCAGTGCAATAGGTCAGGTCGACAGTTCGCAGCAGGGACATGATGGTGCGGGTGGCGATGAGCCGGACGCAGTACCGCTGTCGACCTCGTTAATTCGCGCGGCAGCGCCACGTTCACCGGCCGCGGGAGATGATGATGGTGCCGGTGCGCGCGATGGCAAACTTGACGGCCCGAAAGTTCCGGCATCCCGCGCGGTCGCATCCTCTGTCGAGGTCGATACCGCAGACGATCTCGTCACCCTGCATCGGGACATCAGATCTTTCGCGGCCCTGTGCGGTCTCGAGAGCACGTTGCACGATGCGCCGGAATTGCCGTACGGTTTTATGGTCGATCTGCCGGACCCGACGCGGACGGACCCGCCCCTTGACACGCAGGCCAGACAGCATGAGGAGGGATTTCGGCGCTACGTGGGCTGGTGGTGGCTCGTCAACCTGTCACGGCAGAACACGCCGTGTGGCCTCGCGCATCTTCCGGCCGGCACCCGTTTTGGGGAGATTACGGGCAGCGAGGAGCCCTGGTCGCATGCGTGCGATACCCACATTGGCGAGCCGCTGCTTGCCGACCGGTTCGACCTTTTCTTTGACACGGCCCTGAATCCGGCCAGCGAGATTGGCGGCCGCTATCTGGAGCTGGTCGGTATCGCCCGCAGGTTCCGCGCGCGCCATCCGGAGCGTTTCCAGCCGCCGCGATGGACCGAACTGGATGCCGACGAACTGTTGCGCAGGGGAGAGCGTCGATGAACGAGCGTCTTCTGACACTGCCATATTCCCCACTGCAACACATGACGTTGCTGCTGCTCGCGGCAAGTGTTACCCGCACTGGAACGCATTGGACTGTCCTGAACAATAAGGATAACAAAGTTTCATGTGAAACATTGAGGGGCGGAGATCGCGGGTCCTCACCCGCTGTTCCACCTGTTGTCGCCCGGGTACTGGGTGATCCACGTGTGACGCAACAGATCGACGACCTGATTGCCACGGGCGCGATACGGCTTTTACTGGACGCGGATCTTCTGGTTCGTCGGTGCGAACTGATCGAGCGCCAGTGGCGTGACGAGTCGCTGCTCACTGGTTTCGTACAGGCGCGGGCGAGCCTGCCGATGATCCGCCGGTTTTTCCGCAGCGCGACGCGCGCGAAGGTGACGCAGTTGCGGCAGCAATTTGTCGTTGCGGCACCCGTCAAGCCGCGAGTACTGGTGGGAACGGACCTCGATGCGTTGATGGATGCGTGGCGGAGCCGCTCGAAGATACAGGACGTCCGCGAGCGTTATCTCGCCATTCACGATTACTACGATGGCCGGTACACACTGGCCACGATTTTCTCTGCGCTCGACACCGGGCCGGAGCAGCGCGCTTCTGACTGTCTGTCTTCAACGACGAGCAAGGAGCCGTGCGATGTTTGACATGCGTGTTGACCCCGAAGGAAATCTGCTACCTGGCAAGACGTGGGACGATTCACCGGGCCTGCCTCCCGCACAGACCCATATGCTGCTGTCGATGCTCGACGCGCCGATCACCATCGACCGGTGTTTCGTTGAGGCGTGCGAGGATTTCGTGGCCGGTGCATTGCTGACCGAACTCTCGGCGATCGAAAGCGAGACGACGGTCCCTGGTGCCTGGATCAATGTCTCACCGGAAGACATCGAGCGACGTATTTCACTTCCGGCCGCTCAGCAGGTTGTAGCGCTTCGTCTGCTTCTCGATCAGCGACTCGTCGAGCATTGCCCGCGCGACATGCGAGCGGACGGGTTGCGCATCTGCTGGCCGGAACTGCTCGCGCTGATCAAGCGCCGCGCGCAGGAACGTACCGCCGGCATTCCGTGGCCACCAAAGCGGCCTGATGAGTCTTCGGCGACCGAACCCGCCGTGGTACCGGGAGACCGGTCATGAGCGCAGCCGATTACCTGAACCACTTCGAGGACCTGTGGCTGCGCCTGAAGCCTTTTCGCCCGATTGCGTTCGGCACGCGTCTCGCACGCATCACCGGTCATCCCAAGGACGCCATGCTGCTTTCGCAGATGGTGTACTGGACTCGACGTGGACGGGACGTTGGCGACAACGGTGGCTGGATCCACAAGACGCGGGAGCACTGGCGCATCGAGACCGGCCTCTCGCGCGATGAGCAGGAGGGCGCGCGCGCACGTTTGCGCAACCTGAGCCTGGTGTCGGAGTGGCGAGGCGGGCGGCCCGCCTGTCTGCATTACCGGATCAACGTCCCGCTGATGTCCGAACTGATCGACGGGTGCTGTACGTTCGTACGCCGTCTGCCGATGAGCATCGAGGCGATGCGCGAGGATGAGTCCGCAGCAAGGGAACTGCTCGGGCCGGTGGTGCCGTTCAGGCGCGCGCTGGCTGACCTCACCGGCAGCTTCAATGCGGGCCTCGTGCTTTCGCGCATGATCCAGGTGCAGCGGCAGACGGCCGACCGGCAGGGCATCTGGTTTTCGCTGACGGCGTGGGAGTGGAACCGCACGACCGGCATCAACCGGCGTCAGCTCGACAATGCGAAGCGGCGGCTTCGGCAGATGGGCGTGCTGCGCGAGGTGAGATACGCGGGACGGGGGACGCGCCTGTGGAGCCAGATCGATCCCGTGCGGCTGCACGCTCTGCTGGACGAATATGCCACGCGCACTGCGCGCCTCTCGTCAGCCCGGAAACTCGCGCGCGCCGAGGAAGCCCCCGCTGATGGCTTGCCGCGCCTGTTGGACGTCGAACGCCCCGTTGCTCCGGGTAACGGGGCGATGCGCGTTGCTTCTTCGCCCGTTGAAAGCGTGATACGCGGTTCTGCCGCCATCGGAATTTCGCCAACCAGAATTCGCCAACCGGGGGCCGCACGGTGTGCGCTGTTACCGTCGGCAGGTTTGATCCGTTACCGTTGGCGGCAAACGTACGATCCCAACGCGCGCGCGTATACAAGGATTACATATTCGACTACAACCACCACCGGTGCGATCACGTCAGGATGGCTGCGCTTGCTGGGAGACGCTCGACCGGACGTGGGGGTGGGTTTCCCGCAGGTTAGCGATGAAGACGGGGCACAGCCCGGCGCCGGTGTGCTGGTCTGGCCTTCGGTGGTGAGTGCAGCCGAACGCGGACCGGTCAGCCAGTACCTGGCCAGGATTCCGGCGCATGACCGGCAACTGTTGCTCGACGAGATGGCTGCGGGCCATCGGCGTCAGGCAGTCCGCTTTCCCGTCGCCTATATCGGCGAGCTCGTGCGCCGGTATCTGGCCGGTGAGTTTGTGCCCGCGCGGGGGCACCGCGAAGCCGAGGCTCGCCGGCGATCAGGACGCCACCGTCGCGATACGTGCCCAGGCGACGCGCGCGTCACGCCTCCCGAGATTGCCCGCGCCCATCTTGCCAGCCTGCGTGCACAGCTCGGCTGCGGTAGCACCGGAGTCTGCCATGCGTGATCCGACCGTTTCCGCACCCGCCCCATGGCGTGTTACCCCGGGTAACACGCCGGCTTCGGTAGCTCGACCACCTCTTACCCCGGGTAACAGCATCACCGGTGGGCCCGTCCGGCACTGTCCAAGCCTGCGCGTGGCGGTGTTACCGGGGGTAACACCGCAGGTTCAGCGATTGAGGCACGCGGCGTTAACCCGACGTGTTTTCCCGGGTAGCAGTGGACAAACCGCGAGGCACTGCGGTCCAGGACAGCGGGTCGCCTGGCCATACACCGTGTTACCCCGGGTAACACGGCGATCTCGTGGAGGGCATCGCCCGCGATCGCGGCACCGTGTTACCCGGGGTAACACGCCACATGGCACCGTGCGTGAATCCACCATCCATCAGGCGCGGCTGTTACCCGGGGTAACACGACGGACTGCTAGCGGGACCGCTGCCCCAGACCGTTTCATTCCGGTAAGGAGGAACCTCCCATGAGCGACGAGACAACCCCGGCTGACGTGTCCCTCGACGCCTTTGCGCGTTCGGCGACGTCGCCGTTTCCCGACGGCTACGACATCGAGGCGGAGCGCCGCACCCTGGCGCAGCTTGTCGAGTCTGATGACCCGGACCCGGCCGACCCGCTGTTCGGGCGCTACCAGCTTTTCCTCGAGCGCGAGGAAGCGCTGCGTGGCGCGCAGGCGCGAGACGCATTGCGACAGTCTGCCGACCCGCTCGTGTCGACCGCGCAGGCGCTGGAGATCACGCGCATCGGGCAGCTCACGAGCGAGGGCGGTGACCGCATGCACCTGCATACGCGCGATGCCATGCGGCTGTTTCTCGGGCGCACCGTGACGCCCGGTGAAACAGGGCACCCGATGGCAGGCGGCCGGCGCGTCGCCGCTGCGCTTCGTGCGCTGTGGTCCCTGTCCGGCAACGACAATCCATACGCGGACTGGAAGCTTGTCGAGATCGCGGAGCGCATCGCCGGCATCCGGCGCGCGGGAGAACTCGAACTGCAACACGCGAACGGTTTGCTCGATGCGGCACGGCAGAAGGGCCTCGACTACACGATCCTGCAGTCGCGCGAACCGGCGAGCGTGTCGCTGGGTTTCACATCGCCGTATGGCTACATGGTCGTCATGCTGCTCGTCGAACTCGATTACCTGGTGCGGGTGATCCGCTCGGCCATGCTGCGCGATCTGCTTGCATCAGGAGACGGACAGCGGCGGATCGGTTCGGCGAGACATCGTTGTCTGTCCGTGTTCCATTTCGCGGTGCACTGCCAGCGCGTGCTCACCCGCCCCGAACTGCTGCCGCTTGCGCGCCACGACTTCCTGCCGGGTGCGGACACTGCCGCAACGCGTCGTGTGGACGCGGCGAGGGCGTTGCTCGGGGTGATCCCGCGCGACATCTTCACCGGCGAACGGCAGCCGCGGCATAGCCGGCGGCGCGTGAGCCGTCTGTCGGATGCGGAACTGCGCCTGCTCGACAGTGTGCCGTTGTCCGGCGATGACGCCGTGCCGGAAGCTGCGGCAGCGGCGCTGGTCCAGTGACATTGACTTCGACATGAGGACTGCGGCAATGACGAACCGGTTTCCGCCTCTGGATCGACGTTCAAAGGCCTTTAAGGGTAAGGGGGAGACGACCGTGTCGCTGCCCGTTGCCCAGGTGGCAGGACGCAGTGCCTTTCGCGTGCTGCTGCGTTCGTACGAGAGCTGGCTCGACGACACCGTCGCGCAGATGCAGGCGCTGGCGCACGAGAGCAGCGAAGCGGGTCTCGATGCGTCGCTGAGATGCGCGCGCATTGCGCTGGCAAGCGGCGCAACGCGACACCGGCTTGACTGGTTCCTGCGCGGGGAGCCGCATGCGGTGCCGTACGCGAGGGTGCAGTCCGGTTTCGGCCGCATGCCGGCGCCGCTGCGCGCATACCTGCAGCAATGCGACGCTCGCTCGCGTGATCTCAACGCCCTCGAATCGGTCTTCCGCTATGCGGCGAGCCAGATCGCCACGTACCTGACCCACGGCACCGTGAAGATCCGGCGTCGCGAGGACTGATGGCCGCCTGCTGATGACGTATCAGGCACTACCAGGCTGCCGCAGAGCGGCCACACAGCAGCATGTAGTGGACAGCGCGTTCGTAGTACAGGGGTTTTCCTTGTCCATGAACGGAGTCCGCAATGGGTATCTATGCAGAACTGGTCGGCAACGTGCTGGCGTCGCCGACGATGAAACAGGTCAATACGGCCGGTGGCACGCGGCGCATTGTCGAGTTGCGCGTGATGTCAGCGAGCTACCGGCGCCTCGACGACGGGACGCTGGAACAGCGTGACGGGCGCACCTTTCCGGTCGACGTGACGATCTGGAACGAGCGTCTCACCGAGCGCGTCCTCCAGCACATCCGCACGGGCGCAAGCGTCGTCGTGCGGGGCGACTTCCATGTCAGCCCCTGGATCAACCGCGACAACGAGGCGGACGCCGGCGCGCATATCGACGCGGAATCCATTTCGCTGAATCTCGTGCGTATCGATCAGGTGGTCTATCGCCCGCGCCAGCCACGCGAAGGCGCTGATCCGGCATCGGAGGGGGCAGCGGACGATCCAGCGGCCGGTGTCGATGCTGGATCACGGGAGTCCACCGAACAGGCCCGAGACGAACCGCCCCAGGGCGGCGGGGGCGACGGTACGGGCGCACAGGGACAGGCTGCCGGCCGGCGTTCGCGCCGTGCCACCGGTACCGCCGCACGGTAAGTCCACGTCTTCATTCCACGCGCACGGTGGGTCGATATGCACCGTGCGCGGCTACCCTGGCGGAGGAAGACGTGGAACTCACGTACGTGGTGTGTCCGGCATGGCCGGACGCGGCGGAACTCAGGATGTTGCGGGCACTGGTGGCCGAGGGCGCGACCGCGTCCCGGAGTCGCGCGTATTCCGCTCGGTTTCACGGTTGGCATATCCACGTCTGGCGCGCTGGTGGCTCGCCGGGACGTCTGCTGCAGATCGAGATCCGGTGTCCTGCCGGAGCGCTGTGCGCGCGGACCTGGCGGTGGGTGGCATGCGGCCTCACTGGCGAGGTGCTCCCATGACCGCGAAACGCTGGATCGACGCCTGCCACTTTGGGGACTGCCGGTTGCTGATGGCACGCATGGCAGCCGACGGGGTGCGGGCACACACCGTGGTGACCAGCCCACCTTACTACGGGCTGCGCTCGTATCTGCCGGAGGACGCTCCCAACAGGCAGCACGAACTCGGGCTTGAGCGGACACCGCGCGAATACGTGAACCGGATGGTCGACGTGTTCCGGCATGTCCGCAGCCTCCTCGTCGAGGACGGTACGGTCTGGTTATCCGTCGGCGACAGCTATGCGGCCAGCCGTTCCTGGCAGGCGCACAGCACCCTCGGAGGCCGCAAGCACGGACCGGCGCAGGGCGTCGCTGGCCGGTCCAGCGCGGTTCCGCCCGGCCTGAAAGCGAAGGACCTGATCGGGATCCCGTGGATGCTGGCCTTCGCACTGCGCGACGATGGCTGGTACCTGCGCTCGGCCATTGTCTGGGCCAAGCCGAACGGGATGCCGGGCAGCCAGCTTGACCGGCCCACCTCGTCCTACGAGTACGTGTTTCTGCTGTCGAGACGTGCGCGGTACTACAGCGACTTCGATGCGATCAGGACACCGCCACGTGAGTCGACGCTCGTGCGTCTCGCCCAGGATGTGCAGGCACAGGCCGGTAGCCATCGTGCCAACGGTGGCACGCGTGCAGCGCGTCCGATGCGGGCTGCCGCCGGAAGTCGCGGTGGGCACCACTGGACAACCCGGGACGGCCGCAGGGAAATCGCCACAGGCAAGCAACGGGGGCACTCACGCCGGCACGCCGGGTTCAACGAACGATGGGACGCTGACCCGGGTGCGGCGGCGCAGCCCGTGATGATGCGCGATGTCTGGTTTGTGGCGCCCGGTGGCTACCGTGGCGCGCACTTTGCCGTGATGCCGCCAGAGATCGCACGGCGTTGTGTGCTCGCTGGCAGCCGGCCCGGCGACATCGTGTTCGATCCGTTCATGGGCAGTGGAACGACGGCAGCCGTAGCCGCAGGTCTCGGGCGTCGTTTCGTGGGTTGTGAGCTCAATCCCGCCTACGCCTCGCTGCAGCGCGAACGCCTCGCACGGGCGGGTTCCGGCGGTGGCACGCCATGACGGCCTGGTACAACGAGCACGATCCGTACGCTGCCCAGTGGCTGCGCAACCTGATCGCCGCGGGCCTGATCGCGCCCGGCGACGTTGACGAAAGGGATATACGCGATGTCACGCCACAGGAACTTGTCCGCTATGACCAGTGCCACTTCTTCGCGGGCATCGGCACGTGGTCGTACGCGCTGCGTCTCGCCGGCTGGCCGGACCGCCGCCCGGTCTGGACCGGCAGTTGTCCGTGCCAGCCGTTCAGCGCGGCCGGCCGAGGGCTTGGCTTTGCCGACGAGCGGCATCTCTGGCCCGAGTGGTTGCGCCTCATCGCGCAGTGCCGCCCTGGCATCGTGCTTGGCGAACAGGTTGCAAGCCGCGACGGCCTCGGCTGGCTCGACCTTGTTCACGCTGACCTGGAAGGAGCGGGTTACGCCGTCGGGGCGGTCGATCTGTGCGCTGCGGGCGTCGGTGCGCCGCACATCCGCCAACGCCTGTGGTTCGTGGCCCACGCCCATGGCGCAGCAGGCAAACGGCACGCCCGAAGCCTTCCTCGAGCGCAAGCGCAGGTCGGTGGCGCGGGGCTCGCGCATGGGCATCTCTCTCACGGATCTGCAGATGGTTGCGCAGCTCGCGGCGCACTGGCCGACACCGACGTGTCCCAACGGAGGCCGCAGCCCGCGGGGCGGCCAGATGTCGCCGACCGGCCGCACGCCCGACGGGAAAAAGCGGCAGGTCGACCTGCAGTGGATCGCAAGGCTTGCGTCGTGGCCGACTCCGCAGGCGAGCGACATGACGGGCGGCGGGCAGGCGCGGCGCGCGTGCGGCGTGACGAAGCACGGCGCGAACCTGAACGATTTCGCGGTACTCGCAGCGTGGCCGACGCCCACAGCGGCGCTCGCCACGAAAAATGTGCGAACCGTTGCCGGCGCACTCGCGGAGCTCGAGAGAAAGGGCGGCCCGCAGGACCTGTGCGCGGCTGCACTCCTCGCCGGGTGGCCGACCCCCACGAGTCTCGCGCCTGCTGCGAACGGTCACAACGCCGCGGGCAATTCGGCCGGGCTGGTCGCGATCCGGGCGCTGGCGCTCTCGATGCTGCCGGTCCGGCTAACGGCTTCTGGCGCGCTGCTGACTGGATCGGATGCCGCGACGGCCGCTTCCGGCCAGTTGAACCCGGCACATTCCCGCTGGCTCATGGCGCTGCCTCCCGCGTGGGACGACTGCGCGCCTATGGCAACGCGATCGTCGCGGAGGCGGCCGCAACCTTCATCCGCGCCGCGGACGAGGCGTTGAACGCTCTTCAAGCGAATTCGTGACGACATCACATTCAGTATTCCTTATCAGGTGATGACATGATTCATCCGGCGTACCGGGTTCAGGGACCGGCCCAGATCTGTTTCTCGAGCGGCCGCACGAGCGGCTACATGTTGCACCAGATCCTCGAGGCGAACGACGGTCTGCCACCGGATTGCCATGTCACGTTCGAGAACACAGGACAGGAGCGTGAGGAAACCCTGGTGTTCGTTGAGGAGTGCAGCCGTCGCTGGCATGTCCCGGTGCACTGGCTCGAATGGGTGAGCGGGCAGGGACCGGGCGGGTTCCGTCGACCCGAGTGGCGTTTTGTGGATTTCCATTCTGCTTCGCGCCACGGCGAACCGTTCGCGCGCCTGATTGCGCAGAAGCGTTATGTGCCCAATGTTCGCCACCGTCTGTGTACCTCCAACCTCAAGGTCCGCGTGGGCGAGGCGTTCATGCGCTCACTCGGGTATGAAGACTGGGATTCAGTCATGGGCATCCGGGCGGATGAGCCGCGGCGTGTGGCCCGCATGCTGGCACCTGGCCGTGACAACAGTGCCGGACTGCCGTATCTGCCGCTCGCACGTGCGGGTGTCACCAAAGCAGACGTGCTGCGCTGGTGTGCGGGGCAGCCGTTTAACCTTGCGCTCGATCCCGCTGGCGATCTGGGTAACTGCGACCTGTGTTTCCTGAAGGGCCGACGCAAACTTGTCAGCGCGATCCGGGCGGACCGCACACGGGCGGTCTGGTGGCTCAACCAGGAGCATGTGAGCGGCCAGCGGTTTCTCACCGGATATGCCAGCTATGCCGATCTGCTGCGCGAAGCCGATTTCCTCGACCGGCAACTTGAACTGGACGGGCTGGAGCAACCCGACCTGGACCACGAGTCCACAGCGCCGCTCGTCGACTGCCGGTGTGGCGACTGAGCGGTTCCAGAACATCTTCTCCACGCGCGTCACCAGGGAAGCGGACCCCATCCCCGATGGAGGTCGGCATGAAGCTGTACATCTGCGAGAAGCCCTCACAGGCGAAAGATCTGGCGCCACACATTGGCGCACGCTCACGCGTCATCGGCGCATTCACGGGCAACGATGTCGTCGTTACGTGGTGTGTCGGACATCTCGTCGAGCACGCGAAGCCCGAGCAATATGTACCGGAGCTGGCGAGCTGGAATCTCGATCTGCTGCCGGTGCTGCCTGAACGATGGGCGGTCACGGTCAAACCTTCCGTGAAGGCCCAGTTCGATGTCGTCGTGCGGCTCATTCGGGAGGCGGATGAGGTGGTCATTGCGACCGACGCAGACCGTGAGGGGGAGGTCATCGCGCGGGAGATCATGCAGCTCGCGGATTATCGCGGCCCGGCGTCACGCCTGTGGCTGTCGGCAATGGATGCGGCGTCGGTGCGCAAGGCGCTCGCCCAGTTGCTGCCGGGATCGAAGACGTTGCCCCTGTACTACTCCGGGCTCGGGCGCGGGCACGCGGACTGGCTCGCCGGAATGAACCTGACAATGGCGCTGACGAAGTCGTTCGGCACCGGCGGGAAGGACGGCACGCTGCATTTCGGTCGGGTGCAGACGCCGGTGCTCGCGTTGATCGTCCGGCGCGAGCGCGCGATCCACGATTTTGTACCGAAGGTCCATTACGACCTGAAGGCCGTCTTCGATCTGGCAGGAACCGGGGTGCCGATGCAGTGGGTCGTGCCGGACAGTCTGGTCGATACCGCTGGCCATGCCACGGATCACGGGAAGGTGAAGGCGGTTGCAGCGCGCGTGCAGGGACGGACGGGGCGCGTCGGTGCGGTGGAAACCACGCCCGAGCGGGAAGTTGCTCCGTTGCTGTTCAGTCTCGGCAGCCTGCAGCGCGAGGCGTCGGCACGCTACGGGCTGAAGGCCGCCGCAGTGCTCGACGCCTGTCAGGCGCTCTACGAGACGCACAAGGCAACGACCTATCCCCGCACCGACTGTGAGCATCTGCCGGTGTCGATGTTTGCCGAAGTGCCGAAGGTACTCGCGTCGATCATCTCGATTGATCGTATGGGGTCGAGGAACAACGTCCTTCCAATGAGTGGCTGAAGGTCTGAACCTAAGTGTCCGCGTGGACACATGCACTCAGACCGCAATGAACGAGAATCGAGACCTTCGCAGCAGGCTGGTCGTTGGCCAGAAACGGGATGGCCGGCGCGAATTCAATGAGGACGCTGTGCGGGAACTGGTCGCATTGTGTCTGAAGCCGGGCGTGTCGATCGCGCGCGCGGCCATGGATCACGACGTCAACCCGAACCAGTTACGTCGGTGGATCGCGCGCTATCAGCCGCAGATCCTGCACGATCCGCGAGAGCCAGACTCAATGGTGATCGATGGCGTCTCGATCGACATTTCTGCGCCGACGGTCAGAAGCGCCGGCAACGCAAATGCCTTACCGGCGTTTGTTCCCGTCATCCCTGCGCCTGTGTCGCCGTCGACACCGTCTACGCCGGTTCGGTCGATGGCGCTCGCGCTACATGTTCGGTTGCCCAACGGCGTCGAACTCGACTTCGGCGAGGCGGGCGTCGAAGAGATCACGACGATCATCCATGTGCTCGGGAGGCTGGCGTGTTCCGGTTCGACGAAGGTCTGAACGTCTATCTGCACCGCGATCCGGTTGATTTCCGCTACGGAATGAACAGCCTGTCGATTCTCGTGGAACAGGCGATGGGCCTGAACCCGATGGATTCGTCGCTCTACGTGTTCACGAACCGGCGATGTGATCGTATCAAGATCCTGGGCTGGGACAACAACGGGTTCTGGCTATTGCTCAAGAGACTCGAAGCGAAGGACCGCTTCGTCTGGCCCGACAGTAGTACCGGAGTCGTCGCGCTGGACGTCGAACGGTTGCAGTGGCTGCTCAAGGGTGCTGACATTGCCGCGCTTCGGCACCATCCAAAACGACATTATGCTCGTGTGAGTTGAACACGACATTGGCGTGCCGGTCTAAGCGACATGCCGATCAACGTCACCCTCTCTGCCGACGAGCTCAAGGCACTCCTGGCGATGCGCGAGGAGCACGCTGCGCTTCAGCGGGAACGTGACGAGCTGCGCAGCACGCTGCGACTCGTGACAGCAGAGCGTGACCTCGCCGAAGAGCGCTTACGCGCTTACCGCCGCGAGCTGTTCGGTGCAAAGAGCGAAGCGCGGGATTCTGATCAATACGGCTTGTTCAACGAAGCTGAAGCGCTTGGTGCAAACTTCACGCCCGCGCAGGAAGACACACCGGAAACGAAGGTTGGCGCACACACGCGCAAGAAGCGTGGTCACCGCAAGCCGCTCGATCCCAGTCTGCCGCGCGATGTCGTACGGCACGAACTGCCCGAAGCCGATCGCTTCTGCACCAACGACGGACACGCGCTTGTGGAGATCGGAGTCGAAACCAGCGAACAGCTCGACGTGATCCCGGAGCAGCTCCGGGTCATCCAGCACCAGCGCGTCAAGTATGCCTGCCCGTGCTGCGATCTTGGCATCAAGGTCACGCCAGCGCCGCCGCGCATCATCCCGCGTGGACTCCTGAGCGAATCGGCGCTTGCGTGGATCGCTGCCGGCAAGTATCAGTTCGGGATGCCACTTTACCGTCAGGCCGGCCTGCTGCGACGCTTCGGCGGCGATATCTCGTCGAACACCATCGCCGCGAGCATCGTCCGTGTCGGGCTCGCGACGCAACCCGTGATCAACCTGATGCGCGATGCGTTGCTCGATGCCGATCTGATCTACTGCGACGAGACGACATTCCAGGTCCTGAAGGAGAAGGGGCGCAAGCCACAAACAAAGAGCTATCTCTGGTCGCAGATGACCGGTTCGGGCACGCCGATCTGCTGCTTCACCTACACGCCCGGAAGAGGTGCAAAGCTAGCTGACAAACTGTTCATGGGCATCCGTAGGGGCGCGGTCCTGATGACCGATGGCTATGAGCCCTATAACGGTATCGCCGAGCGATACCAGCTCGTGCACCTCGGATGCTGGGTTCATTGCCGACGCTACTTCGTCAAGGCAGAGGACAATGTGCCCAAGGCAGCGCGCTCGCCCGATCTGCTCGCGACGCACTTCATCAAGCTGATCGGAAAGTTGTTCGTTGCCGAGGCGCGTAGCGCGGAGTGGGTGGCCGAACGACGACAGCGATTGCGACGACGGTACAGTACACGCGTGCTCGATGTCATCGAAAAGCTGATGCTCGAGCAGTCGCCTGGCGTCGTGCCGCAAAGCTTACTCGGCAAAGCGCTAACCTACCTGCGCGAACAGTGGCCGAAGCTGGTCCGCTACATCGAGAACGGCGACTGGCCTATCTCGAACAACCCGTGCGAAAACTCAATCCGCCCCTTCTGCGTCGGGCGCCGCGGATGGCTGTTCTCGGACACCGTCGACGGTGCGAACGCTAGCGCCAACCTGTACTCCCTCGTCGAGTCGTGCAAGGCGAATCGCATCGACCCATACCGATATCTCACCTGGCTGTTCCAGCGGCTACCTCTGGCGAAGACTGTCGACGACTACGACGCGCTGCTTCCCTGGAAAATGCCTGCCCACTTCCGCTGACCCACACCGCTACTACACATCACGCGCTCTGCCACCTCGCTCTGAGGGGCGTCCTTCGTGGACCGCATACGATTGATCCATCGCTGAAGGCGCTTGCCTCAAAGAGCCGGCTGCAGTCACCGGGGCGTGCGTTCAACGATGCGAAGATCACCGCGCACCACGCGATCATCCCGACCGTGAACGGGGCTGTTCAGCTCGCCGGGTTCACCAAGACCGAGCGGCTTGTTTACGATCTGATCCGGCGTCGCTACCTCGGCCAGTTTCTGGGAGATTTCGAGTACCTGAGGACAGTCATCGGGGTGACGTGCGAAGGTGAGCTTTTTCGGGTGACGGGTCATGTACCGACCGTTCAGGGTTGGCGTGAGACGGTCGATATGGCCGTGAGGCCCGACCGGCAGGATGGCGCGTCTGATGAGACGCCCGACGTCCCGCCCGACGTCCCGCCGTTGCCTCCAGTGACCGTTGGCCAGCCAGCACTGAACGTGTCCTGTGACGTTGAGCGCAAGCAGACAAAGCCGCCAAAGCGCTATACGGAGGGCACACTGCTCGCGGCGATGGAGTCGATTGATCGCGAGATCGACGATGAGCGCCTGAAGAAGATCATGCGCACGAAGGAGAAGGCGGGCATCGGGACCGACGCGACGCGTGCCGGCATCATCGAGAATCTCTTTCGTCGGGACTATATCGGTAATCACGCGAAGCAGAAAAGGCAGATCGTGCCGTTGCCGCGGGGCGATGCATTGATCGCGTTGCTGGAGCAGGTTGCGCCCGAGCTGGCGGACCCGGTGCTGACGGCAGAATGGGAGGATCGCCTGATGCAGATCGAGGCTGGAAAACTCGAGCTGCGACAGTTCGAGGCTGAACTGGGTGAATGGATACGGCAACTGGTGGTGCGCATCAAGGCGCAACGCGGCAACAATGGTGGAGGGCAAGCGGTATCGGTGACAGGAGCGACCGTCGCGTGTCCGGCGTGTGGCGCTCCGATGCGACGGATCAAGGGTTCGCGCAGTTATTTCTGGGGATGCTCGGCTTTTCGCGACGGGTGCCGCGCCACGTTACGGGACGTTGATGGAGTCGCGGTGCAGGCACGTGGGGCGTGATCCTACGGGGTCCGCGTCGCTCCACCGGCCTGGGCCGATGTTAGCGGTGGCAATGGCGACGGTGCAGTGCCGTTGATGAAGTCGCGCAAATCGCCTTCCGCTTGAACGATGGCGTAAGCCGGCGCCGTATCGAGCTGGCGATCATGGAGTCGCAGGATGTGTTCGAAGAACGGGTATCCGTCTTCATCCAGGCACCAGAGATTTTCCAATGCGCCTCGTCTGTTCGCGATTTCCATGTACTGTTCGGCAGCGTGAAATTCTTCCAGTGGAAGGTCTCCGTATCCGGCGCGTTGCAGAAACCAGGAGACGTACATGACGCTTGCCAGTTCGACGAGATGTTCTGTCGAGCCAAATCCCTTGCGGACGGTGGTCAGACAGGCGTGAAACTTGAGCGAGCGAGCACGCGTCGCCGCGAGAGGCAGGGGCAGTAGCAACTCGCGCGAATAGCGGGGGCCGCGACGCCTATGGCGGTGGGCTGATTGGGACATACGGTCGTGCGGTCAGCAAGCAGGGGCGGGTGAACGCTGCGATTTTACGACAGCTTTTATCTGCGTCCAGCCGGTCACGGTCCCTGTTCCTGTCAGGCCGGAGTCCTGGGATTGCCAGCGCCGGTCGACGGATCTTGTGCGGTGAACCGTGTATGCGGTACGGTACGTGGGTCGCTCTGCGGCCGCTGCCGTTCGGGTAGCCATTTATGGGAATGTAGCAGTCAACTTTATTAATCGACAGAGGATGCATTTTATGAACAAGCAGGAACTGATTGACGCCGTCGCGTCTGCGACGGGTGCGAGCAAGGTAATTAGCGGCGAGGCCATTGACGCCGTGATTGGTGCTATCACCAAGGCTGTCGCGAAGGGCGATACGGTGCAGCTGGTTGGTTTTGGCTCGTTTAGCCAGGGCAAGCGGGCAGCCCGTACGGGCCGCAATCCGTCAACCGGCGAGGAGATCAGGATTGCTGCTGCGAATACGGTGAAGTTTACGGCGGGCAAGGCATTCAAGGATGCGGTGAACGGTACCGGGAAATAACGAGCCGGTTACCTGTTTGTGGCGCGCAGCAGCGGTGCACCCGCCAGGCGCGCCACGGCTTCGATGCTTTGCCGCTGGATGTTGGCGAGTGCGAGATCGGAATCGAACCATCCGTTCGACTGGCTGACGATCACGTCTGGTTTGTCCAGCAGCGTGCGCCAGTGGGGCCACCACAGTAGGTCCTCAAAGCATAGTGACATCGCGGCGCGGTGGCCAGCGATCATCAGATACGGCTGGTTGATATCTCCCCTGATGGCACTGATCCGTCCTCCGGGTCGCCACATGGCGACGGGGACCGGCTGCCGGCTGTCGAGCCGTCCACGTCCGACGCCGGTGATCAGCGTACTGTCGGTATACCGGAATGGGCTGACATTCACCGTCAGGTCCATCCCGATCACGAGTGTCTGTCCGGCAGCGCGCATGCGTTCAATGTCGGCGCGCCACCACAATTTCATCGCGGGACGCCACAAACCGGCGATCTCTTCCGGAAGAATGGCCACGCTTGCACCGTCTGCGAATGAGCGCTCGACGATCGATTGAAGCTGCATGGTCCGAGCGTAGAGTGACGGGTAGCTGGACTGATCGAAGCGGCCAAGCATGGTGTCGACAGCACGCCATCCGGCTGGTGGCGACTGTGGGGGTTCCTGCCAGTTTGCGTAAAGAGTCGGTCCTGAAAAACTCGAAACGCCTTGCGCAGCAAGGGTTTGAAGCTGAAAGTTGTTGATGCATTTGCAGGAACCTGGCAGATTGTGGGTTGTTTCCTGCAAATTCTGTCGAGGTCTGGATGGGTCCGAAGACAGCGGTGAGCGAGGGCGATTTGTTCCGGCATCCTCTGCGCGAGCAGATCAACCTGAAGCATCCGCTGGTGCGTCTGGCCGATCTGATCAACTGGGATGGATTGAATGCGTCGATGAGCGCGAGCTTCGTCTCACGCAAGGGTCGGCCGGCCACGTCACCGAGGCTGATTGCTGGCTTGCTGTATCTCCAGCATGCGTTCGATCTGTCGGATGAGGACGTGGTCTGGCAATGGGTGGAGAACCCGTATTGGCAGGGCTTCACCGGCGAAACATTTTTACAGACCGAGCCGCCGATCGATCCGTCGAGCCTGACGCGCTGGCGCAAGCGCCTGGGTGAGGCCGGAGTTGAGGAGTTGCTGGCCGAGACGATCGAAGCGGCAAAGCGCGCGGGCGTGATCAAGGCCTCAAGCGCGAAGCGTGTAATTGTCGACACGACGGTCATGCAAAAGGCGATCGCCCATCCAACCGATTCTCGCCTGCTCGAGCGGTGT
>NZ_JQJT01000047.1:0-19254 GCF_000745665.1 Burkholderia sp. WP42
GCGCTCAAGCACATGTACAAGGACGACCGCGGCGGCGTCGTGATCTACATGGGCTCGGTGCACTCGCACGAGGCGTCGCCGCTGAAGTCGGCGTACGTGACGGCCAAGCATGGGCTGCTGGGGCTCGCGCGCGTGCTGGCCAAGGAAGGCGCGAAGCACAACGTGCGCTCGCATGTGGTGTGTCCGGGCTTCGTGCGCACGCCGCTGGTCGACAAGCAGATTCCGGAGCAGGCGAAGGAGCTCGGCATCAGCGAAGAAGAAGTGGTGAAGAAGGTGATGCTCGGCAACACGGTGGACGGCGTGTTCACGACGGTGCAGGACGTCGCGCAGACGGTGCTGTTCCTGTCGGCATTCCCGAGCGCCGCGCTCACCGGCCAGTCGTTCGTCGTCAGCCACGGCTGGTTCATGCAGTGACGTGGCGGCCGCCACTGCGCGGGCCGTCGCGGCGCTCTCGCGCGCAGCGCATATGCAACGGCACAAAAAAACGCGCTCCATGGAGCGCGTTTTGCGTTTCGGCGCAGTCGGCAGCAGGCGGCGATGACGGCCGCCTTGCCGCCGCCGACTTACTTCAGCACCGCGGCGATGGCGTTCGCGACCGCGTCGAGGTTGCGCGTATTCAGCGCAGCCACGCAGATCCGGCCGGTGCCGACCGCGTAGATGCCGAATTCTTCGCGCAGACGATCGACTTGCGCCGACGTCAGTCCCGAATACGAGAACATCCCGCGTTGCGCGTTGATGAAGCTGAAGTCGCGCTCGACGCCGCTCGCCTTCAGGCGCTCGACGAGGCCGTTGCGCATCGCGCGGATGCGGTCGCGCATTTCGCCCAGTTCCTGCACCCACGATGCATGCAGTTCCGGCGATGCGAGCACCGCTGCGACGACGGCGCCGCCATGGGTCGGCGGGTTCGAGTAGTTGGTGCGGATCACGCGCTTGAGCTGCGACAGCACGCGCGTCGCTTCTTCCTTGCTCGACGTGATGATCGACAGCGCGCCGACGCGCTCGCCGTACAGCGAGAACGACTTCGAGAACGACGACGACACGAACGCGTTCAGGTCGGCGGCTGCGAACAGGCGCACGGCAGCCGCATCGGCGTCGATGCCGTCGCCGAAGCCTTGATACGCGATGTCGAGGAACGGCACGAGGTTGCGCGCCTTGACGACGTCGACGACCTGCTGCCATTGCGCTTCGGTCAGATCCACGCCGGTCGGGTTGTGGCAGCACGCATGCAGCACGACGATCGTGCCGGCCGCATAGCCGTTGAGCGCCGCCAGCATCGCTTCGAAGTTCACGCCGTGGGTCGCCGCGTCGTAGTACGGATATGCGACGACTTCGAAGCCGGCCGCTTCGAACAGCGCGCGGTGGTTTTCCCAGCTCGGATCGCTGATCGCGACCTTCACGTTCGGGTTCACGGTGCGCAGGAAATCGGCGCCGATCTTCAGCGCGCCCGTGCCGCCCAGCGCCTGCGCGGTGACCACGCGGCCTGCGGCGATCAGCGGCGAATCGTTGCCGAGCAGCAGCTTCTGCACGGCGGCGTCGTACGCGGCGATCCCGTCGATCGGCAGGTAACCGCGCGGCAGGCCCGCGTCGACACGCGCCTTCTCCGCTTCGCGAACCGCGCGCAGCAGCGGAATCTTGCCTTCTTCGTTCGTGTACACACCGACGCCGAGGTTGACCTTGGTCGGACGCGTATCGGCGTTGAAGGCTTCGTTCAGGCCCAGGATCGGGTCGCGGGGAGCAAGCTGGACAGCGGAGAAGAGCGACATGATGATTCGGCAGTAGTGAAAAGAGGGTCGGGCTTTCAGCCGGCGGGGCAGGCGCGGCGGACCGCGCGCCTGCGGCACGGCGCCGGAAAGCGCAGCAGCCCGATATTGTAGCGAATTCACGCTGGCCACGGCGGCGATTGCACCGCGTATCGCGATTTCGGACCCGGTTGGCGCGACCCCGCTCGTCAGGAGCCGTCAGCGGCCCGCGGCGCCGCGAAGCGCTAGAATGTTTTTTTGCCCACGCTCCGGCCGCACTCCATGTCCGAACATCACGCCGCAGTCGGCGACGCACTCGACGAATCGAAATTCGTGACCTTCGAAGGGTCGCCGTTCCAGCTGTACCAGCCGTATCCGCCCGCGGGCGACCAGCCGACCGCGATCGAGACGCTCGTGGAAGGCGTTCACGACGGGCTGTCGTTCCAGACGCTGCTCGGCGTGACCGGCTCGGGCAAGACCTTCACGATGGCCAACACGATCGCGCGGCTCGGCCGCCCGGCGATCGTGTTCGCGCCGAACAAGACGCTCGCGGCGCAGCTCTACGCCGAATTCCGCGAATTCTTCCCGCGCAACGCCGTCGAGTACTTCGTGTCGTACTACGACTATTACCAGCCGGAAGCGTACGTGCCGCAGCGCGACCTGTTCATCGAAAAGGACTCGTCGATCAACGAGCACATCGAGCAGATGCGGCTGTCGGCGACCAAGAGCCTGATGGAGCGCCGCGACGTGGTGATCGTCGCGACGGTGTCGGCGATCTACGGTATCGGCAACCCGTCCGAATATCACCAGATGATCCTGACGCTGCGCACCGGCGACAAGCTCGGGCAGCGCGACGTGATCGCGCGGCTGATCGCGATGCAGTACTCGCGCAACGAGCAGGACTTCCAGCGCGGCACGTTC
The DNA here is from genome assembly GCF_000745665.1 of Burkholderia sp. WP42. NCBI lineage: Bacteria > Pseudomonadati > Pseudomonadota > Betaproteobacteria > Burkholderiales > Burkholderiaceae > Burkholderia > Burkholderia sp. WP42. Next base: position 2,661 of record NZ_JQJT01000047.1, read on the forward strand.
CGCGTGCGCGGCGACACGATCGACATCTTCCCGGCCGAACATGCGGAGATGGCCGTGCGCGTCGAGCTGTTCGACGACGAGGTCGAGACGCTGCAACTGTTCGATCCGCTGACCGGCCGCGTGCGGCAGAAGATTCCGCGTTTCACCGTGTATCCGTCGTCGCACTACGTGACGCCGCGCGACACCGTGATGCGCGCGATCGAGACGATCAAGGACGAATTGCGCGAGCGCCTCGAGTTCTTCCACCGCGAAGGCAAGCTCGTCGAGGCGCAGCGGCTCGAGCAGCGCACGCGCTTCGACCTCGAGATGCTGCAGGAGCTGGGCTTCTGCAAGGGCATCGAGAACTACTCGCGGCACTTTTCCGGCGCGGCGCCCGGCGAGCCGCCGCCGACGCTCGTCGATTACCTGCCGCCCGACGCGCTGATGCTGCTCGACGAATCGCACGTGCTGATCGGCCAGCTGAACGGCATGTACAACGGCGACCGGGCGCGCAAGGAAAACCTCGTCAACTACGGCTTCCGGCTGCCGTCGGCGCTCGACAACCGGCCGCTCAAGTTCCCCGAGTTCGAGCGCAAGATGCGCCAGGTGGTGTTCGTATCCGCGACGCCGGCCGATTACGAGCAGCGCGTGACGGGCCAGATCGCCGAACAGGTCGTGCGCCCGACCGGGCTCGTCGATCCGGAGATCGAAGTGCGTCCGGCAAGCTCGCAGGTCGACGACGTGCTCACCGAGATCAACGCGCGCGTGAGCGCCGGCGAACGCGTGCTGATCACCGTGCTGACCAAGCGGATGGCCGAGCAGCTGACCGAATTCCTCGCCGATCACGGCGTGAAGGTGCGCTACCTGCACAGCGACATCGATACGGTCGAGCGCGTCGAGATCATCCGCGACCTGCGCCTCGGCACGTTTGACGTGCTGGTCGGCATCAACCTGCTGCGCGAGGGGCTCGACATTCCGGAAGTGTCGCTGGTCGCGATCCTCGACGCGGACAAGGAAGGCTTCCTGCGCGCGGAGCGCTCGCTGATCCAGACGATCGGCCGCGCGGCGCGCAACGTGAACGGCAAGGCGATCCTCTATGCCGACAACATGACCGAGTCGATGAAGCGCGCGATCGGCGAAACCGAGCGGCGTCGCGCGAAGCAGATCGCGCACAACGAGAAGATGGGCATCACGCCGCGCGGCGTCGTGAAGCGCATCAAGGACATCATCGACGGCGTGTACAACGCCGACGACGCACGCGCGGAGCTGAAGGAAGCGCAACAGCGCGCGAAGTTCGAGGACATGTCGGAAAAGCAGCTCGCGAAGGAAATCAAGCGGCTCGAAAAGCAGATGGCCGACTACGCGAAGAACCTCGAATTCGAAAAGGCCGCGGCGACCCGCGACCAGCTCGCGCTGCTGCGCGAGCGGGTGTTCGGCGCGAACGTGGGCGATCACGTGAATGGCGCGGGCCGGTAAATTCTTCTTCCTGACGTCTCTGAAATGCACCGAAACCTGTTGGTAACACCGTTGTAAGCCTTGTCGGATCAGGGGTTTACGCGGTGTCTCGTTTGTTCCGAAGCCGGTTCGGTGCTAAACTCCGCATGTATTGAGAATAGTTCGCATTAACGTTCTTCATTGCGTTAGTGTTCCTGGCGGACCCTCCGGGAGGACGGCCCGCCGCGTACCAGGCAAATAACAAGGAGTGTCCATGTTGGGTTCTTCGTTCATCCGCACGTCGGTTGCGGTAGCGGCGGCGCTTGCCGCGATGTCGGCCTCGGCGGCCGAGTACCCGATCGGCAAGCAGCAGATCCAGGGCGGCATGGAAATCGGCGCGGTGTATCTGCAGCCGATCACGATGGATCCGGAAGGGATGATGCGCAAGGCATCGGATTCCGACATCCACCTCGAGGCCGACATTCACGCGGTCAAGAACAACCCGACCGGCTTCGCGGAAGGCGACTGGATGCCGTACCTGCAGGTCACGTACAAGCTGACGAAGCAGGGCGACGCGAAGTGGAAGGCCGAAGGCGACCTGATGGGCATGGTCGCGAGCGACGGCCCGCACTACGGCGACAACGTGAAGCTGGCCGGCCCCGGCAAGTATCACCTGACGATGATCGTCAAGCCGCCGATGCAGTCCGGCCACATGGCGTTCGGCCGTCACGTCGACAAGGAAACGGGCGTGGGCGCGTGGTTCAAGCCGATCACGCTCGAATACGACTTCCCGTTCGCCGGCATCGGCAAGAAGGGCGGGTATTGACCGGTGGCATCACGGACGGCGCGCCCGCGCGCCGTCGACGTAGAGAACCCAGAATGAAATTTCCCCAGAAAATCGCCGCCGCAGCCGCCGCGCTGTGGCTCGCCGGCGCCGCGCATGCCGCAGATCTGCCGACCTTCAAGCTCGAGATGACGGACGGCAAGCTCAACCCGGCCCGCATCGAAGTGCCGGCCGGCCAGCGCTTCAAGATCGAGATCCGCAATACGGGCAAGGGCGCCGCCGAATTCGAGAGCGTGCAGTTGCGCAAGGAGAAGGTGCTCGCGCCGGGCGCCGATTCGTTCGTGGTGGTCGCGCCGCTGTCGCCGGGCGAGTACAAGTTTTTCGACGATTTCCACCAGCAGGCGCAGGGCGTGATCGTCGCGAAGTAATGCGTTTTATCTGATTGCGGGCATGCGAGTGCGTTGCCCGCGCGTCAGGAGGATTCAATGGGTCAGATCTTGTTCATCGTGTGGCGAGAGAGCGTCGAAGCGCTGCTCGTCGTCGGCATCCTCTATGCGTGGCTGAAGAACGGCGACGACGACGCGCGCCGCGGCCTGCCGTTTCTGTGGGCGGGCGTTGCCGTCGGGCTGCTGATGGCGGTCGGTCTCGGCGCCGCGCTCGTCGGCTTCACCGAAGTGCTGTCCGGCGACGCGCAGGATTACTTCCAGACCGCGATGGTGCTGATCGCGTGCGTGCTGATCGTGCAGATGGTGCTGTGGATGCGCCGGCACGGCCGCACGCTCAAGCGCGACATGGAGCAATCGTTGCAGCGCAGTACGCGCGACTCGAACTGGTGGGGCGTCGCGGTGCTGGTCGCACTCGCGATCGCACGCGAAGGCAGCGAGACGGTGATTTTCCTGTACGGGCTCGGCTTCGGTCAGTCGGGGCATGTGGACGGCAGCCAGATGCTCGCGGTGCTGATCGGCCTCGGCCTCGCGTTCCTCACGTTCTATCTGCTGCAACTCGGCGGCAAGTACTTCTCGTGGCGGCATTTCTTCCGCGTCACCGAAGTGATGCTGCTGTTCCTCGGCGCCGGCCTGTTCCAGACCGGGGTCGACAAGCTGATCGACAAGGAGATCCTGCCGCTCGGCATCTCGCAGCTGTGGGATACGTCGGCGATTCTCGACGATTCGGGCACGTTCGGCTCGCTGGTGGCGACGCTGACCGGCTATCGCGCGCATCCGGCGCTGACCAACCTGATCGCCTATGCGGTGTACTGGGCCGTGGTGTGGCTGCTGATGAAGCGCGCGAGCCGTCGCCCGGCCGTTCCCGCGGGTCGCGCAGCATGAGTGTGGTCGCCGCAGCGAAGCCGGGCCGCCTCGCGCAGGTCGGCCAGTGGATGCAGCGCCACGGCGCGGTGATCCGCGGCATACAGTGGGTCGTCGTCGCCGTCTATGCGTTCCTGATCATCGTGCCGGCCGTGCTGCCGTTGCCGGACGACTCCGCGCATCTGTGGAACAACCTCACGCTGATCGCGCAGTTCGTATTCTGGGGCATCTGGTGGCCGTTCGTGCTGCTGTCGATGGTGATGCTCGGCCGCGTCTGGTGCGGCGTGCTGTGCCCCGAAGGCGCGTTGACCGAATATGCGAGCAAGTTCGGCCGCGGCCGCGCGATTCCGCGCTGGATGCGGTGGGGCGGCTGGCCGTTCGTCGCGTTCGGGCTCACGACCATCTACGGGCAGATGGTCAGCGTCTACCAGTACCCGCTCGCGGTGCTGTTCGTGCTCGGCGGCTCGACCGTCGGCGCGATGGTGATCGGCCTGCTGTACGGCCGCGAAAAGCGCGTGTGGTGCAAGTACCTGTGTCCGGTGAACGGCGTGTTCGGTTTGCTGTCGCGGCTCGCGCCGATGCGCTACAAGGTCGACGAGGATGCGTGGCGCCGTTCGTACCGGAACGGCGAACACGGGCATCGCGTGATTCCGATCAACTGCGCGCCGCTGGTGCCGCTGCGCAACATGAAGGGCGCCGCCGGGTGCCATATGTGCGGCCGCTGCAGCGGCCATCGCGATGCGATCGCGCTGTCGTGGCGCGCGCCGTCTGACGAAGTCGTGAACCTCGGCGCGCAGCAGGCGAACCCGTGGGATACGGCGCTGATCCTGTACGGCCTGCTCGGCGTCGCGATCGGCGCGTTCCACTGGACCGTCAGCCCGTGGTTCGTGCAGATCAAGCAATGGCTCGCCGGCTGGCTGATCGATCGCGATATCACGTGGCCGCTCGAGACCAATGCACCGTGGTTCCTGCTCACGCACTATCCGGATCGCAACGACGTGTTCTCGTGGCTCGACGGTGGGCTGATCGTCAGCTACATCGTCGGCACGGGGCTCGTGTACGGCACCGCGCTGCTCCTGCTGCTGGGCGGCGCGACGCTGATGCTCGGCCGTTTCGATCGCGTGCGTCTGCATCATCTCGCGCAGGCGCTGATCCCGATCGCCGGAGCCGGCGTGTTTCTCGGCCTGTCGGCGACGACGCTGTCGCTGCTGCGGGCCGAACACGTGCCGCTCGACTGGGCGGCCGACGTGCGCATCGCGATCCTGGTGGCCGCGAATACGTGGAGCGCGTGGCTCGCATGGAAGGTCACGGGGCGCTATGCGCAAGGGCCGCGGCGCGTGGCCGCGTTCGCGTGGTTCGCGGTCGGCCTCGCGGTGGTCGACAGCGCGTGGTGGTTGATGTTCTGGGGATTCTGATGCGGCGTTGACGGCGTCGTCGCGGTGTAGTCTGCGATGCGTCGCGGCTGGTGTCCGCATCGCCGCGCAGTAGCCGGGCCGGCTCGATCGCCCACTGCCCATTCGCCTGCGTTTTCTCTGGCGCACAAATGAAAAGCGACACGTCCTTCGACGTGTCGCTTTTTTGTTGCCTCTGCGAGAACCAAAAAAAGTGGCTTGGCTTGCTGCAACGGCTGCTTGAGTAGGTTTGCACGAAGGGGTCTAGATCTCGCGTGCAAGCCGTTGCGCTGGCTAATGCCCAACACCTCTCAGGGAGGTGGTCCCCACAATACCCGGTTGCTACTTCGTCAGGATCAACTTGCCGAGCCGCGTGGCGCGAAGCTGATACGTCTCACCGTTATGCGCGATGCTGATGTGGCTGTGGCCTTGCAGCAGCGCATCGCTGTTCAGCGTGCGCGTGCCGCTGTCGCGGCTTGCTGCAGGCTTCGCGGACGTCGTGACCGCTGCCGTCTTCGGACGGTTGCCGCTTGCGGCGCCAGTGGTTCGGCGCAAGGTCAGCGTGGTCGGGCGCATGGTGTCGGTCATTCGGTTGATCGGTGACTGTCGATACGATGGAATGAATTCTAAATGATAATCATTCCCATTGAAAAGAACTCTTTCGCGATCGGGAAGGGTCGCTCGATAGACAAAGCCAAAGAGGCGGCCCGCAGGCCGCCGCACTCGATGAGCCGGTGAATCAGTGAAGCGGGTCGGGCGCCTTGCGGCCCTGCGCGTACTCGCGGATCAGGCGCACGGTGTCGATATCCGACGTGCGATACGCTTCCTTCACGATGCCGTGCGTCTGACGCGCTTCCTCGCTGTCGTCGGAGACGGTCAGCGTCGTCCGGTATTCGAAACGCAGGAACAGCTCGCGATCATCGCGTTCTTCGATCGTCATCGTCAGCGAGCCGCCGATTTCGCCGCTGGCCGCATGGATGTCGTAGCGCACCTGCTGATACGGCGTGAACGTCACGCGGTCGCGCACGGTCGCGTGGCCGTAGTGCAGTTCGCGCTCCAGCGTGGTTTCCGTGCGCTCGTGGACGACACAGCTGTCGAGGCCGATCACGAACAGCTGCGGCTGTTCGGCACGCAGCACGAGGCCTTCCCACAACTGGTCGCGGGTCAGGGACGGCACGGCCGGATCGTCGGAGTTGATCTGGATCAGATGTTCGAAGTTCAAGGGGACGGGTTCCTTCTGGTGGCCGGCGGCCACGTGGTTCAAGAAGTTATTGTGACGCAAAACGAATCGCTTCGCGGCGCCTGCGGCCCGTCGCGCGGTGTCACGCGTGAATCGTGCCCATCCGGCCCGTCTGGTAATCGACGACGGCCTGGCGGATCTCTTCTTCGGTGTTCATCACGAACGGGCCGTAGCGCACGATCGGCTCGTTGAGCGGGACGCCGCCGATCAGCAGCAGCTCGAGCGGCGTGTCGCCGGCCTCGAATGTGACCGCGTCGCCGTCGTCGCCGTAGACGATCATGTGCCGCGCCTCGACCGGCCGCCGCTCGGGGCCGTAGCGGCCCGTGCCTTCGAGCGCATAGGCGAACACGCGATAGCCTGCCGGCACCGGCTGCGCGACGGTGGCGCCCGGTTGCAGCGTGAAATGCTGATACAGGATCGGCGTGCGCGTTTCGATCGCCGCGCGCACGCCCAGCGCTTCGCCGGCGATCACGCGCACTTCCACACGACCGTCCGGCGACTTCGCGCGCGGAATGCGATCTGCGGCGATTTCCTGGTAGCGCGGCGCGATCAGCTTGTCGCGCCGTGGCAGATTGACCCACAGCTGGAAGCCGTGCGAGCGCCCGCCCGTTTGCACGAACGCGGGGTCCGGCATTTCGCTGTGGACGACGCCGGCGCCGGCCGTCATCCACTGCACGTCGCCGGGCCCGAGCGTGCCGGCATGGCCGGCCGAATCGCGGTGGCGAAAGCGCCCGTCGAGCACGTAGGTGACGGTTTCGAAGCCGCGATGCGGATGGTCGGGCGCGCCCTTGGCCTCGCCGGGCGCGTAGTCGACGGGCCCCATCTCGTCGAGCAAGAGGAACGGATCGAAATCCATCAGCAGGCGTGTCGGGAACGGGCGGTGGACCACGAAGCCACCGCCTTCGGTCGTGCGAAGCGCGGGGTAGGTGCGGTCGAGCAAACGAGCGGTCGTCATGCAGTAGCCCTCGGTGATATCGGAATAGCGTTATTTTTGAAACATAGCGCTATTATATTGGGCGTTTTCCGGTCCGATTTGCGGTGCTCCGCAATGGATTGTTCTGAAATTGGAACGATGACATGAACATCGATGCACACAACCTGAACGACCTCATGTACTTCTCGCAGGTCGTCGAGCATGGCGGCTTCTCGGCCGCGGAACGCGTGCTCGGTATCTCCAAATCGCGCCTGTCGCGACGGCTGACGGAACTCGAGGCCGCGCTCGGCGTGCGGCTGCTGCAGCGTTCGACGCGCAAGCTCGCGCTGACCGAGGCCGGCGAGCTGTTCTACCAGCATTGTCAGGCCATGCTGGCCGAAGCGCAGGCGGCGATGAACGCGGTGCAGCAGCTGCGCGCGTCGCCGCGCGGGTCGGTGCGCGTGAGCGTGCCCGTCACGCTGTCGCAGACAATGCTGTCGCGCATCCTCCCTGAATTCCTGCACCGCTATCCGGAGGTGAAGGTGCACATCCGCGTGACGAATCGCGTGATCGACCTGTTCGAGGATTCGATCGACGTCGCGTTGCGCGTGCGCTCGGAGCCGCCGCAGAACGCGAATATCGTCGTGCGGCCGTTGTGGCGCACCGAGCAGATGCTGGTCGGCGCGCCGAGCCTGCTCAGCCAGCACGCGCCGCCGCTCGTGCCGGCCGATCTCGCGCGCTTCGAGACGCTCGATACGCCGAGCGTGGACGGGCGGCACGTGTTCACGCTGATCGCGCCGGACGGCACGCGCCACCTGCACGAACACGACCCGCGGCTCGTCACGGCCGACCTGATGACGATCCGCGAGGCCGTGCTCGACGGCCTCGGCATCGCGGCGTTGCCCGAGATGATGTACGGCAATGCGTTGCGCGCCGGGCAGCTGTCGCCGGTGATGCCGGGCTGGACGCTGCCGGTGCCGCAACTCTATGCGGTGTTCGTGTCGCGGCAGGGCATGCCGCCGGCGGTGCGCGCTTTCGTCGACTACCTGGTGGAGAAGCTCGACCACGGCGAATACAAGCAGCCCGGTTGCCCCGAACGTGCGAAGCAGGAAGCGGCAGCGGCGGCCGCCGTTACGGCCCAGTGAAGCCAGCACGCCGCGCGCCGGCAAATTTGTTTTGTCATTGAAGCGCGGGCTGCAATCGCAAAGTTCAATCGGCGGGTTCTTGAATGCGTGCGCGGGCCGGCCTATATTGAAATCCCATTTCGCGAAGGAGGTTCTGAGCGGAATCCGGTGGCCGCATATGTTGCGAGCCAGATAGGGCAGAGAAGCGCAGTCCGTGCAGACCACGGTAGCCGCATTTGCGTTGCTCGAGGCGTAACCGATACCGCCGAAGAGCCCGCCGCCCGAAGGCGCCCGCGTGCGCATGAAAAAAGGCCTTCATCTGGCGATGAAGGCCTTTTACTTTGTGGCGGACCAGTCAGGTACGGGCGCGCGTGCCGGCCCGCGCGCGCCGCGTCACTTCGCTTTGGCGGCCGGCACCGTCACGAAGCCGAGTTTCGTCAGGCCGCCGGCCTGCGCATCGGACATCACTTCGGCCACCCGTTCGTAGGCCACCTTGCGATCGGCGCGCAGATGCAGCTCCGGCTGCGGCTGATGCTTCGCCGCTTCCGCGATATGCGCCTGCAATTGCTCGCGCGTGACCGTCTGGTCGTTCCACAGGATCGTGCCGTTGCCCTGGATCGCGACGTCGACCGTCTGCGGCTTTTCGTCGACGGGCTGGCTGCTCGCGTGCGGCAGGTCGATCTTCACCGCGTGCTGCATGGCCGGGATCGTCACGAGGAAAATGATCAGCAGAACGAGCATCACGTCGACGAGCGGTGTCATGTTGATCTCGCTCATCACGCCATCGTCGTCGTCGTCGCTGAAGCCGGTGTTCATTGCCATGGTCGACCTCGTCTCAGCTTGCGCGCGTCGCGAGGCGCAGGCCGTCGCGCGGCGACGACGAGGCGAGGCGCGCGCCCGTCACGAAGTAGGCGTGCAGCCCGTGCGCGAAGCGGCGCAGCTTGCTGGCGATACCCTTGTTCGCGCGCGTCAGCGCGTTGTAGCCGAGCACCGCCGGAATCGCGACGAACAGGCCGAAGGCCGTCATTATCAGCGATTCGCCGACGGGGCCCGCGACCTGGTCGATCGACGTCTGGCCGGTCGCGCCGATCGCGAGCAGCGCGTGATAGATGCCCCACACCGTGCCGAACAGGCCGACGAACGGCGCCGTGCTGCCGATCGACGCGAGAATCGCGAGGCCGGCCTGCATCCGCGAAATGCCTTCGTCCATCGTGTCCTTCAGGCAGCGCGTGACCCAGTCCGACACGTCCATGCGGTCGTGCAGGTGCGGCTGCGTCTGATGGTGGTGGTCGGCCGCTTCCTTGCCCGACAGCGCGAGCGCGAGGAACGGGTTGTCGCCCGGCGTCGATGCGGTGAGACCGAGCTTCTTGATGCCGTCGTCGAAGTCGTCCGAATGCCAGAACGCCTGCTCGGCATTCTTCGTCAGCCGGTTCAGGCGAATCACGTTCCAGCCCTTGACGACGATCACGATCCACGACAGGACCGACATCACGAGCAGCGTGATCGCGATGGCGCGTGTGACGAAATCACCTTGCGCCCAGACGTGCGCGATACCGTAGCTTTGCATTTTTGTTTCCTTTGAATCTTCCGGATAAGGCAGGTTAGTCGGTGAGCCCGAAGTTGTAGGGCTGCGTGCGGGCGGCGCGGATCGCCTGCCCGTTCTCGATGTAGGGGCGGCAGGTCGTCGCGCGCATCGCGTCGAGGGCGGCATCGTCGAGGCGCGGATAGCCGCTGCTCTTCTGCAGTTCGACGCTTTCGATCTTGCCGGTCACGCCGACCACGAAATGAACATAGGCGGTACCCGCTTCGCCGCGACGACGCGACATCGACGGATAGTCGGGCTTCACGAAGTTGCACTGTAGCGCCGCCACGTTCTTCGGCGCGCTGACCTGCATCGTTTCGCGGGCGGGAGCCGGCGTCGCGGCCGGTGCCGCCGGTGCCACGGCCGCGGGCGCTGCCGGTGCGGGCGTCGGGTCGGCTGCCGGGGCAGGCATCGGCGACGGCGCGGGCGACGGTGCGAGCGGCTGCGGCGTCGGCTTCGCCGCCTTCTGCACGGGCTTCGGTTCGGCCTTCGGCTTCACGCGCGGCACGGGCTTCGGCGGCGCGGGCTGCGCGATCGATTCGGCGGCGACCTGCTGTGCGATCGGCTCCGGCGGGATGAGCTGCGCGGTGATCGACTGGACTTCGACGGATTTCGGCGGTGGCGCGCTGCGATGGAGCCACGCGGCCGTCAGCATGAGCGCGTGTGCGGCGAGCACACCGATCGCGACGGTGATGACCCGGGGATTCATACGTGATGCAGCCGGCATGACGCCGGCAGGAGCGGATTGCGAAGCCTGCATGTTAGCTTGAAAGAACGATGTCGCACCCTGGGCGCGGCGGGCGGGGCGGCATCATTTGCGGAAGATCAGCAGCGAGATGCACACGGTAGTCACGAATCCGATCAGCAATTCCATCACAGGCTCCTTCGCAGGTAAGCCGCTGGCTCGCACGGACGGTGGCTGGCTGACGGTCGAAACAAAAAATGCGGCCGCGGCCGCATGGGCATACCGGCGCCGCTCAGGCGGCCTTGCGATCGTAGAACGTCACCGGGATCGGGTGAGCGTGGTGTTCGACACCGCACCGGCTCGCACAGACGCCTTGCTCGGCCATCAGGTCGCGTACGGACTCCTCGCACTTGCCGCAGCACGTGGCCACGCCGAGTTCGAACTGGAGTTCATCGAAAGAACTCACGCCCTCGGCGAGGGACGCGCGGATCTTGCGATCGGAGACGGACTTGCACACGCAGACGATCATGATGAGTTGCGATAGCTAACGGTAATGCGAATTATTATCATTAAATTTATGCGGGTTGACAAGGGCGGTGCGGGCTTTTTTTAAGACCATCGGACCCCTCAAACGCGCGGCGGGGCGGCGTGCGTAGGCAGCAGGCGGCGAGAGGCAGGCAGGAAGCGAAAGCCGACGGGCGACCGCGGTGCGTCAAACGGTCGCGCAGTCGCGCGCGTTCGGTGACGCAATGGTGACGGTCTCGACGGGCACGTCGAGGCCAAGCAGCGTCGACGCCAGTGCGCGCAATTGCACGCCGTCGCTGGTCGAGCAGAAGCGCGGCGGCGCGGCGGGCGCGCCGGTCGGCGCGCGCAGCCCGCGCTCGTCGAGCACGCGGGCGAGTTGCCGCGCGATCGCGTCGCTCGTGTCGACGATCGTCAGGCGATCGCCGACGAGGTCGCGAATCGCCGCCGTGAAGAATGGGTAATGCGTGCAGCCGAGCACGAGCGTGTCGGCGCCCGCGTCGATCATCGGTTGCAGGTAGCGTTCGAGCAACGCGCGCAAGGCGGGGGAATTCGTGTCGCCGCGCTCGATCGCCTCGACGAGCCCGTGGCCCGGCTGGCAGATGAAGCGTCGGCCGGCGCCGTAGCGATCGAGCAGCGCCTGAAAGCGCGGGCTGTTCAGCGTCGATTGGGTGGCAAGCACGCCGGCGACGCCGGTCGCGGACACCGCGGCGGCCGGCTTGATGCCCGGCTCGACGCCGACGAGCGGGATCGACAGCCGTTCGCGGACGGCCGCGATCGCGCGTGCCGTGGCCGTGTTGCATGCGACGACGAGCGCTTTCGCTCCGTCGCGCGCGAGCCATTCGCAGATCGCCAGCGTGCGCTCCGTGATGAACGCCTCGTCGCGCGGGCCGTACGGCGCATGGCGCGAGTCGGCGACGTAGACGAACGATTCGCCGGGCAGCTGCGCGCGCACGGCGCGCAGCACCGACAGCCCGCCGAGCCCCGAATCGAAGATGCCGATCGGCGCGGTGGGGCGGGCTGCGGAAGCGGTGGAACGGTTCGTCGTCATGCGCGGGCGAAGCGGGCGATCCTGGCGAGCGTGCCGGTTACTCCGGCGAGCCCATCATCGTCTGCTGATAGTTCTGCAGGCCGACCTTGCCGATCAGGTCGATCTGCGTTTCGAGCCAGTCGATATGCTCTTCGGTGTCGTCGAGGATCTTTTCGAAGATCTCGCGCGATACGTAATCACGCACCGATTCGCAGTAGGCGATCGCCTCCTTGCACGTCGCCTGCGAGATCTGCTCGAGCTTCAGGTCGCACTTCAGGATCTCTTCGGTTTCCTCGCCGACCAGCAGCTTGTGCAGGTCCTGCAGATTCGGCAGGCCGTCGAGCATGAACACGCGCTCGATCAGCCAGTCGGCGTGCTTCATTTCGCCGATCGATTCGTCGTATTCGTGCTTGCCGAGCTTTTCGAGGCCCCAGTGCTTGTACATGCGCGCATGCAGGAAGTACTGGTTGATCGCGGTGAGTTCGTTCTTCAGTTGGGCGTTCAGATATTCGATGACTTTCTTGTCGCCTTGCATGGCTGTTCCTTGATCGGTGGGGCTTCAGAAACCGAACGATAATCGCTCGAACGGGAAAAGCCAAGCGTCGAAGCCTGGCCGCGGCTGGCCATTGCACGCGATGCGCGGCGGCCGTCGCGCGCGTGCCGCGGCCGATGTCGGCCACGACAAGTAAAAAGGCCGGACTCGCGTCCGGCCTTGCGCGCAAGCGGGTTCGCGCCGCTTAAGCGGTTGCGACCGGGATCTTGCCGATCTTCGCCTGCCATTCCTTCGGACCGGTCTGGTGCACCGACGTGCCCGACGAATCGACCGCCACCGTCACCGGCATGTCCTGCACGTCGAACTCGTAGATCGCTTCCATGCCGAGGTCTTCGAATGCGAGCACCTTCGCGCCGCGGATCGCCTTCGACACCAGGTATGCCGCGCCGCCGACCGCCATCAGGTACGCGGCCTTGTGCTTCTTGATCGCGTCGATCGCGACCGGGCCGCGTTCCGCCTTGCCGACCATCGAGATCAGGCCCGTCTGCGCGAGCATCATCTCGGTGAACTTGTCCATCCGCGTGGCCGTCGTCGGGCCGGCCGGGCCGACCACTTCGTCACGCACCGGATCGACCGGACCGACGTAATAGATCACGCGGTTGGTGAAGTCGACCGGCAGCTTCTCGCCCTTCGCGAGCATGTCGGCGATGCGCTTGTGCGCAGCGTCGCGGCCCGTGAGCATCTTGCCCGACAGCAGCAGCGTCTGGCCCGGCGTCCAGCTCGCGACTTCTTCCGGCGTCAGCGTGTTCAGGTCGACGCGCTTGCTCGTCTCGGTGTTCGGTTCCCACTGGACCTTCGGCCATGCGTCGAGCGACGGCGCTTCGAGCTTCGCCGCGCCCGAGCCGTCGAGCACGAAGTGCGCGTGGCGCGTCGCCGCGCAGTTCGGGATCAGGGCGACCGGCTTCGACGCCGCGTGCGTCGGCGCGGCCATGATCTTCACGTCGAGCACGGTCGCCAGGCCGCCGAGGCCCTGTGCGCCGATGCCGAGCGCGTTGACCTTCTCGTGCAGCTCGACACGCAGTTCCTCGATCCAGTCCTTCGGGCCGCGCGCGATGATTTCCTGGATGTCGATCGGCTCCATCAGCGATTCCTTCGCCATCAGCATCGCCTTTTCGGCGGTGCCGCCGATGCCGATCCCGAGCATGCCCGGCGGGCACCAGCCCGCGCCCATCGTCGGGACCGTCTTCAGCACCCAGTCGACGATCGAATCGGACGGGTTCAGCATCACGAACTTCGACTTGTTCTCCGAGCCGCCGCCCTTCGCCGCCACCTGCACGTCGACCTTGTCGCCCGGCACGATCTCGTAGTGGATCACGGCCGGCGTGTTGTCCTTGGTGTTCTTGCGGGCGCCTTCCGGCGGATTGACGATCGACGCGCGCAGGACGTTGTCCGGGTGCGTGTAACCGCGGCGCACGCCTTCGTTGATCATGTCGGTGACGCTCATCGTCGCGCCGTCCCAGCGCACGTCCATGCCGACCTTCACGAAGACCGTCACGATGCCGGTGTCCTGGCAGATCGGGCGCTTGCCTTCCGCGCACATGCGGCTGTTCGTGAGGATCTGCGCGATCGCGTCCTTCGCGGCCGGGCTCTGCTCGAGCTCGTACGCGCGGCCGAGCGCCTGGATGTAGTCGAGCGGGTGGTAGTAGCTGATGTACTGCAGCGAATCCGCGATGCTCTGGATCAGGTCTTCCTGTTTGATGACGGTCATGGCTGAGACTCTGTGGGACAGTGGGGAATGCATGGGCGGCCGTCAGGCCGCCGGTCGGGACGCCGCTGACGCGTGCGCCTCGTGGAAATGGGCCGGGTGCGTGTGCGTCGTCAGGCGGTCGACCCACGCCATCACGAGCGCCGACACCAGGAACGACAGGTGGATGAGTACCTGCCACATGATCGCGTGCGTCGTGTGCTGATCGGGATTGATGAAGGTCTTCAGCAGGTGGATCGACGAGATGCTGATCAGCGCCATCGACAGCTTGACCTTCAGCACGCCGGCGTTCACGTGGTCGAGCCACTCGGGCTCGTCGGGATGGCCTTCGATGCCCAGGCGCGACACGAACGTTTCGTAGCCGCCGACGATCACCATGATCAGCAGGTTCGAGATCATCACCACGTCGATCAGGCCGAGCACCGCGAGCATCACGGTGACCTCGTCGAGGCCGCTCGCGTGCGACAGCAGGTGCCAGACTTCCTTCAGGAACAGGAACACATAGATGCCCTGCGCGACGATCAGACCCAGATAAAGCGGAACCTGGAGCCAGCGGCTCATGAAGATCAGCGCGGGCAGCGGGCGCAGCGAGCGGCGGCCGGGGCCGGGCGAATGCGGGGCGGACATGGTGGCGGTGCGGGCGCGGGGCGCAGGTATCGGGGGTAACGATGAAACGCGATGAAACGGCGCGCTATTGTAACGCGTTGGCCGGCGCGGTTGCAGCGACGCGCCGACGGGGCGGGGACGGATCAGGCCGCGGCGCTCGGCGCGCGCTTCACGCGCAGGCTCGCGAGCACGATTCCGGTGACGACGCATGCGAGCGCGACGCCGTGCGCGAGCGTCGGGCGCTCGCCGAGGAACGCGATCCCGTAGGCGGCGGCCGCGACCGGCAGCACCGCGCTGAACACGCCCGCGAGGCTGCCCGGCACGTGGCGGATGCCCTTCATCCACAGCCAGAACGAGAAGATGCTGGCCGACAGCCCGTACCAGACGACGAGCCCCCACGTGCCGGCCGGCACGCTCGCATAATCGAAATGCCACAGCGCGCCGGCGCCGAGCGGCAGCATCAGGAACAGGCCGAACAGGTGCGTGTAGGCGCAGATGTCGATCGGCGCGAGCGTCTGCGTGAGCCGACGCGACAGGATCACGTAGATCGATTCGCAGCACACCGCGCCGAGCATCAGCAGGTTGCCGGTGAGCGAGCCGGCGGAGGCGCTGCCTGCGTTGCCGGTGTTGCCGTTCGCGAGGTTGATCGTCACGACGCCGGCGATGGCGAGCGCGATCGATACGAGCGCACGGCCGTTCGGTTTTTCGCGCAGGATCAGCCAGGCGAACAGCGCGACGATCGCGGGAATCGTGCTGGTGATCACGCCGGCGGCGACCGCGCTCGTGCGCTGCACGCCGTTGAGCATCAGCAGCGTGAACATGAAGGTGCCGAAGAATGCCTGCAGAAACAGGTTCAGCCATTCGGCGCGGCGCACCGCGCGCATCTTCACGGGGCTGAACAGCGGCCACAGCACGGCGATCGCGATCACGAAGCGCAGCGTGGCGAGAATGGCGACCGGAACGAACACGACGATGGATTTGCCGATACCGACGTTGCTGCCGACGAGCAGCATCGACAGGATCAGGAAGAAGGCGTAGCGATTCAAGCTGGAGTCCGGGGGGCGAGTTCAGTTAGGATTGTAGGGTCGCGTTTGTAACAGCGTAAAGCGGCCGTCCGCTACGCAGTGCACGTGTGTGCTGCGCACGGCCGCGTAAGTGATGGGTAAGTTCGAACGCTTATCGTGGAAACCGCCGGGCTGCACGCGCGTCGCCGTTTGACGTGGTGCGGCGCAGCATCGTGCGCAGCCTCCTCCGGGCCGCGCGCGGGTGAGTGGGAGACAGCGGCGCGCAAGCGCCGGCCAAGACGCGGCGCGCACGATCGCGCCGCCATGCAGAGGATTCATGTTCACCAAGGGGTAGTCGATGTCTGCGATTGAATCGGTTCTTCACGAAACCCGTCAGTTTGCGCCGCCCGCGGCGCTCGAGAAGACGGCGACCATTTCCGGCATGCCGGCCTACCGCGCGCTCGTCGCCGAGGCCGAGCAGGACTACGAGGGCTTCTGGGCGCGTCTCGCGCGCGAGAACCTGAGCTGGCACAAGCCGTTCACCAAGGTGCTCGACGAGAGCAACGCGCCGTTCTGCACGTGGTTCGACGACGGCGAGCTCAACGCGTCGTACAACTGCCTCGACCGTCACGTCGAAGCCGGCAACGGCCAGCGCGTCGCCGTGATCTTCGAGGCCGACGACGGCACCGTCACGCGCGTCACCTACGCCGAGCTGCTCGCGCGCGTGTCGCGCTT
>NZ_JQJT01000048.1:0-18224 GCF_000745665.1 Burkholderia sp. WP42
TTGCGCCGATCGCGATGGAAGAAGGTCTGCGCTTCGCAATCCGCGAAGGCGGCCGTACCGTCGGCGCTGGCGTCGTCGCCAAGATCATCGAGTAAGCCAGTTATTCGTTGATCGACAGTTTTGGGGCTGGCAGCAGCCGGCCCCAACATGGTTTAGGGGTATAGCTCAACTGGCAGAGCGTCGGTCTCCAAAACCGAAGGTTGGGGGTTCGATTCCCTCTGCCCCTGCCAAAAATCGCCACGTGTCACACGTGGCATTTGTTTTAAGGTGTTATGGCGAATCCATCCGTCGAAACTGTAAATACCTCCGGCGATAAGCTGATGCTGGCCCTGGGCGTATTGCTGGTCTTGGCCGGATTCGTGGGCTTCTTCTGGCTGGCCAACCAGCAGTGGTATGTCCGCGGTGCCGCATTGGCGGTAGGTATCATCGCCGGCGTGGCCGTCGGTCTGATGTCCGCACCTGGCAAGAGCCTCATCGCCTTTGCTAAGGATTCGTACAAGGAAGTCCGCAAGGTCGTTTGGCCCACCCGCAAGGAAGCAACGCAAACCACACTCGTCGTGTTCGGTTTCGTGCTCGTGATGGCGATTTTCCTCTGGTTGAGTGATAAATCGATCGAATGGGTGATTTTCTCGGCGATTCTGGGTTGGAAATGATATGAGCGATACTCCGGCATCCCCGAGCGGAAAGCGTTGGTACGTCGTGCACGCCTACTCCGGCATGGAGAAGAGCGTGCAGCGTGCGCTTCAAGAGCGCATCGAACGTGCCGGCATGCAGGACAAGTTCGGTCAGATACTCGTTCCGACCGAAGAAGTGGTCGAAGTCAAAGGCGGTCACAAGGCAGTGACCGAGCGTCGTTTTTTCCCCGGCTACGTGCTGGTGGAAATGGAAATGACGGACGAAACGTGGCACCTCGTGAAGAACACCGCGAAGGTCACCGGTTTCGTCGGCGGTGCGCGCAACCGCCCGACCCCGATTTCCCCGAAGGAAGTCGAAAAGATCATGTCGCAGATGCAGGAAGGCGTGGAAAAGCCGCGTCCGAAGACCCTGTTCGAAGTTGGCGAGATGGTGCGTGTCAAGGAAGGCCCGTTTACGGACTTCAACGGCACCGTCGAGGAAGTCAACTACGAGAAGTCGCGCGTGCGTGTATCGGTCACGATCTTTGGCCGGTCCACTCCGGTCGAGCTCGAGTTCGGCCAGGTCGAAAAAGTTTGATCCCGATTCGGTGGGCAGCCCAGGCTGCCCACCTTCGCGCTTACGGCCCGCGTCATGGCCGTTGAGGAGCGTCAGTAGCCAGCGGCGAACGCGCGTTATCACTCACCGAACGCCGCCTGGCGTTCCAACGAGGTTTTCAAATGGCAAAGAAGATTGTCGGCTTTATCAAGCTGCAGATCCCTGCAGGTAAAGCCAACCCGTCGCCGCCGGTCGGTCCGGCACTGGGCCAGCGCGGCCTGAACATCATGGAGTTCTGCAAGGCGTTCAACGCGCAGACTCAAGGCATGGAGCCGGGTCTGCCGGTGCCGGTGGTCATCACGGCATTCGCTGACAAGAGCTTCACGTTCGTGATGAAGACGCCGCCGGCGACCGTCCTGATCAAGAAGGCGGCGAAGGTGGACAAGGGCTCGAGCAAGCCGCACACCGACAAGGTCGGTTCGATCACGCGCGCTCAAGCCGAAGAAATCGCGAAGACCAAGATGCCGGACCTTACGGCAGCTGATCTGGACGCAGCCGTTCGCACCATCGCTGGTAGCGCACGCTCGATGGGCATCACCGTGGAGGGCGTGTAAATGGCTAAGATCTCCAAGCGCCGTCAGGCATTCGAAGCGAAGGTCGATCGTCAGAAGCTGTACGCGATCGAAGACGCACTGGCACTCGTGAAGGAATGCGCGAGCGCGAAGTTCAACGAGTCGATCGACGTCGCAGTTCAGCTCGGCATCGATGCGAAGAAGTCGGACCAGGTCGTTCGTGGTTCGGTCGTTCTGCCGGCAGGTACGGGCAAGTCGGTTCGCGTTGCGGTGTTCGCGCAAGGCGAAAAGGCCGAGCAGGCTCGCGCAGCAGGCGCCGAAATCGTCGGCATGGAAGACCTGGCTGAGCAGATCAAGGCTGGCCAGATGGACTTCGACATCGTGATCGCTTCGCCGGACACGATGCGTATCGTCGGTACGCTCGGTCAGATCCTCGGCCCGCGCGGCCTGATGCCGAACCCGAAGGTCGGCACGGTCACGCCGGACGTCGCAACCGCAGTGAAGAACGCAAAGGCAGGTCAGGTGCAGTTCCGCGTCGACAAGGCCGGTATCATCCACGCAACGATCGGCCGTGCGTCGTTCGAAGCGACCGCACTGCGTTCGAACCTGTCGGCACTGATCGAAGCGCTGCAGAAGGCCAAGCCGGCAACGAGCAAGGGCGTCTACCTGCGCAAGATCGCACTGTCGAGCACGATGGGCGTCGGCGTGCGCGTCGACCAGGCTACGCTGGCAGCGCAGTAAGCAAGTATTCGGGCCGCCTCGTTCGCGAGGCGGCCTAAATGGGCTTTGGGCGGTTGTTCGTGCAGCAAGGCGAACAACCGGTTATCAAAGACCGTTGGTGGGACGCAGCAGGCAGGCGATCCCTTAATTCAAGCCAACGCAGATGGCGAACCCGAAAAAGTTTTGCAGTGGTGAAGCCGCAGGTCGTGAAGCGATTCACGGCATGAGGTGGAAATACTCCTAACGAGGTCGGACGCCGTTGTTGAACGAGGTACGTGAGGTAGCCCTGTCGGCAAGCCGAACGTATCGTTTCTGGAGGCTAACCGTGCCGCTTAATAGAGAAGACAAGCAAGCCGTCGTCGCTGAGGTTGCCGCGCAAGTCGCGAAGGCCCAGACCGTTGTGCTGGCTGAGTATCGTGGAATTGCGGTTGGCGATCTGACCAAGCTGCGCGCGAAAGCGCGTGAGCAACAGGTTTACCTGCGCGTGTTGAAGAACACGCTGGCGCGTCGCGCCGTCGAAGGTACGCCGTTTGCTCCGCTGGCAGAGCAGATGACTGGTCCCCTGATCTACGGCATCTCGGAAGATGCCATTGCTGCTGCTAAGGTCGTCAACGACTTCAGCAAGGGCAATGAAAAGTTGGTCATCAAGGCTGGTTCGTTCGATGGCAAGGTGATGGACAAGGCTGGCGTGCAAGCGCTGGCAAGCATCCCGAGCCGCGAAGAACTGCTCTCGAAGCTGCTGTTCGTTATGCAATCGCCTGTTTCGGGCTTCGCGCGCGCTCTCGCCGCGCTGGCCGAGAAGAAGCAAGCGGAAGCTGCGTAAGCGAACGTGCATCAGCGTCATTGATCGCTGGCTGTATCCGAATTCAATTTAGGAGTATTTCAAATGGCAATCGCAAAAGAAGACATCCTGGCAGCAGTCGAAGGGATGACCGTTCTGGAACTGAACGAACTGGTCAAGGCATTCGAAGAGAAGTTTGGCGTGTCGGCAGCTGCAGTGGCAGTCGCTGGCCCGGCAGGCGGCGCAGCCGCTGCTGTGGAAGAGAAGACCGAATTCACGGTCGTCCTGACTGAAGCAGGCAGCAACAAGGTTGCAGTCATCAAGGCAGTTCGCGAACTGACGGGCCTGGGCCTGAAGGAAGCGAAGGACGTCGTTGACGGCGCACCGAAGGCTGTCAAGGAAGGCGTCGACAAGGCTGCTGCTGAAGAAGCCAAGAAGAAGCTGGAAGAAGCAGGCGCGAAGGTCGAAGTCAAGTAAGTTTCGACGCGCTGTGCGAAGGCTGGCGGTATTTTCACCGCCGGCCTTTTTGTGCTTTGTGGGGACGTTATTCTGGCACTCTTTCGGGAGCCCGAATGATCGGCCCCAGAAGCCAAAGAAAACCGTCAAATCGTTGCCGATGTCGCGACTGGCGTTTCTCTTTGTCTTCTGAAGCGACTGCAGAAGGCAAGTTTGGTCGGGTAGCGGGCAACACAGGCATCCGCTGCCGTCAGCCAGCGGTTGGTAGCGGCCAACCACCAAGCTTCTCGGCTCGTTCAAGCCATCGGGCGGCCATCGGGTCTCAGTCGGTGAACACTCGGGTTTGAAACGTCCAGGTATCCCGCCTCGACAGCACCCGCCGTGATTCGGAGATCGTATGCAATATTCCTTCACCGAGAAGAAGCGCATTCGCAAGAGTTTCGCGAAGCGCCCCATCGTTCACCAAGTTCCGTTCTTGCTGGCCACCCAGCTTGAATCATTCAGCACGTTTCTGCAAGCTGATGTGCCGGCAACGCAACGCAAGCCCGAAGGCTTGCAGGCCGCGTTCACGTCGGTATTTCCCATTGTTTCGCACAACGGTTTCGCGCGCCTCGAGTTCGTGAGCTATGCGCTGTCCTCGCCGGCATTCAACATCAAGGAATGCCAGCAGCGGGGCCTGACGTACTGCTCGGCGCTGCGCGCGAAGGTCCGCCTCGTCATCCTCGACAAGGAATCGCCGAACAAGCCGGTCGTCAAGGAAGTGAAGGAGCAGGAAGTGTACATGGGCGAAATTCCGCTCATGACGCCGACGGGCTCGTTCGTCATCAACGGCACCGAGCGTGTCATCGTCTCGCAGCTGCACCGTTCGCCGGGCGTGTTCTTCGAACACGACAAGGGCAAGACGCACAGCTCGGGCAAGCTGCTGTTCTCGGCACGGATCATTCCGTACCGCGGCTCGTGGCTCGACTTCGAATTCGATCCGAAGGACATCCTGTACTTCCGCGTCGACCGTCGCCGCAAGATGCCGGTCACGATCCTGCTGAAGGCCATCGGCCTCACGCCGGAACAGATCCTCGCGAACTTCTTCGTGTTCGACAACTTCACGCTGATGGACGAAGGCGCGCAACTCGAGTTCGTGCCCGAGCGCCTGCGTGGTGAAGTCGCGCGTTTCGACATCACCGATCGCGACGGCAAGGTCATCGTCCAGAAGGACAAGCGGATCAACGCGAAGCACATTCGCGACCTCGAAGCCGCGAAGACCAAGTTCATCTCGGTGCCGGAAGACTATCTGCTCGGCCGCGTGCTGGCGAAGAACGTCGTCGACGGCGATACCGGCGAAGTGATCGCGAGCGCGAACGACGAAGTCACGGAAAGCGTGCTCGAGAAGCTGCGCGAAGCCGGCATCAAGGACATCCAGACGCTCTACACGAACGATCTGGATCAGGGTCCGTACATCTCGTCGACGCTGCGCGTCGACGAAACGACCGACCGTACGGCCGCGCGCATCGCGATCTACCGCATGATGCGTCCGGGCGAACCGCCGACCGAAGAAGCGGTCGAGGCGCTGTTCAACCGTTTGTTCTACAGCGAAGAAGCGTACGACCTGTCGAAGGTCGGCCGCATGAAGTTCAACCGCCGCGTCGGCCGTGACGAAATCGTCGGCCCGATGACGCTGCAGGACGACGACATCCTCGCGACGATCAAGATCCTCGTCGAGCTGCGCAACGGCAAGGGCGAAGTGGACGACATCGACCACCTCGGCAACCGTCGCGTGCGTTGCGTCGGCGAACTGGCGGAAAACCAGTTCCGCGCCGGTCTCGTGCGTGTCGAGCGCGCGGTGAAGGAACGCCTCGGCCAGGCCGAAAGCGAAAACCTGATGCCGCACGACCTGATCAACTCGAAGCCGATTTCGTCGGCGATCCGCGAGTTCTTCGGTTCGTCGCAGCTGTCGCAGTTCATGGACCAGACCAACCCGCTGTCGGAAATCACGCACAAGCGCCGTGTTTCCGCACTGGGCCCGGGCGGTCTGACGCGCGAGCGCGCAGGCTTCGAAGTCCGCGACGTGCACCCGACCCACTACGGCCGCGTGTGCCCGATCGAAACGCCGGAAGGTCCGAACATCGGCCTGATCAACTCGCTCGCACTGTACGCGCACCTGAACGAGTACGGCTTCCTCGAGACGCCGTACCGCAAGGTCGTGGACAGCAAGGTGACCGACCAGATCGACTACCTGTCGGCGATCGAGGAAGGCCGCTACATGATCGCTCAGGCGAACGCCGCGATCGACGAGAACGGCCAGCTGATCGACGAACTCGTGTCGTCGCGTGAAGCCGGCGAAACGATGATGGTCACGCCGGATCGCATCCAGTACATGGACGTCGCGCCGTCGCAGATCGTGTCGGTGGCAGCTTCGCTGATTCCGTTCCTCGAGCACGACGACGCGAACCGTGCACTGATGGGCTCGAACATGCAGCGTCAGGCCGTGCCGTGTCTGCGTCCGGAGAAGCCGGTCGTCGGTACGGGCATCGAGCGCACCTGCGCGGTCGACTCGGGCACGACGGTTCAGGCGTTCCGCGGCGGTGTGGTCGACTACGTCGACGCAGGCCGTATCGTGATTCGCGTGAACGACGACGAAGCGGTCGCAGGTGAAGTCGGTGTCGACATCTACAACCTGATCAAGTACACGCGTTCGAACCAGAACACGAACATCAATCAGCGTCCGATCGTGAAGATGGGCGACAAGGTCTCGCGCGGCGACGTGCTGGCCGACGGCGCCTCGACGGACCTGGGCGAGCTCGCGCTCGGCCAGAACATGCTGATCGCGTTCATGCCGTGGAACGGCTACAACTTCGAAGACTCGATCCTGATCTCGGAGAAGGTGGTCGCGGACGATCGCTACACGTCGATCCACATCGAAGAGCTGAACGTCGTTGCACGCGACACGAAGCTCGGGCCGGAAGAAATCACGCGCGACATCTCGAACCTGGCGGAAGTCCAGCTCGGCCGTCTCGACGAATCGGGCATCGTGTACATCGGTGCTGAAGTCGAAGCGGGCGACGTGCTGGTCGGCAAGGTCACGCCGAAGGGCGAGACCCAGCTGACGCCGGAAGAGAAGCTGCTGCGCGCGATCTTCGGCGAGAAGGCTTCGGATGTGAAGGACACGTCGCTGCGCGTGCCGTCGGGCATGAGCGGCACGGTGATCGACGTCCAGGTGTTCACGCGCGAAGGCATCCAGCGCGACAAGCGTGCGCAACAGATCATCGACGACGAACTGAAGCGCTACCGTCTCGACCTGAACGACCAGCTGCGCATCGTGGAAGGCGACGCGTTCCAGCGTCTCGCCCGCATGCTGGTGGGCAAGGTCGCGAACGGCGGTCCGAAGAAGCTCGCGAAGGGCACGAAGATCGACCAGGCTTACCTGGAAGATCTCGACCACTACCACTGGTTCGACATCCGCCTCGCGGACGACGAAGCAGCGGCGCAGCTCGAAGCGATCAAGAACTCGATCGAAGAGAAGCGTCACCAGTTCGACCTCGCGTTCGAAGAGAAGCGCAAGAAGCTCACGCAAGGCGACGAACTGCCGCCGGGCGTGCTGAAGATGGTCAAGGTGTACCTCGCGGTGAAGCGCCGCCTGCAGCCTGGCGACAAGATGGCAGGCCGTCACGGTAACAAGGGTGTCGTGTCGAAGATCGTCCCGATCGAAGACATGCCGTACATGGCCGACGGCCGTCCGGCCGACGTCGTGCTGAACCCGCTCGGCGTGCCGTCGCGGATGAACGTGGGTCAGGTGCTCGAAGTTCACCTCGGCTGGGCCGCGAAGGGTCTCGGCTGGCGGATCGGCGAAATGCTGCAGCGTCAGGCGAAGATCGAGGAACTGCGCGTGTTCCTGACGAAGATCTACAACGAGTCGGGCCGCCAGGAAGATCTGGAAAGCTTCACCGACGAAGAGATCCTCGAACTCGCGAAGAACCTGCGCGAAGGCGTGCCGTTCGCGACGCCGGTGTTCGACGGTGCGACCGAGGAAGAAATGGGCAAGATGCTCGACCTCGCGTTCCCGGACGACATCGCGCAACAGCTCGACATGAACCCGTCGAAGAACCAGGTCCGCCTGTACGACGGTCGCACGGGCGAGCAGTTCGAACGTCGCGTGACGCTCGGCTACATGCACTACCTGAAGCTGCACCACCTTGTCGACGACAAGATGCACGCGCGTTCGACGGGCCCGTACTCGCTCGTCACGCAGCAGCCGCTGGGTGGTAAGGCGCAGTTCGGCGGCCAGCGTTTCGGTGAAATGGAAGTGTGGGCACTCGAAGCGTACGGCGCGTCCTACGTGCTGCAGGAAATGCTGACGGTGAAGTCGGACGACGTGACCGGCCGGACGAAGGTCTACGAGAACCTCGTCAAGGGCGATCACGTGATCGATGCAGGCATGCCGGAATCCTTCAACGTGCTGGTGAAGGAAATCCGCTCGCTCGGTATCGACATCGATCTCGACCGCAATTAATCGGACTACGGAGAGAAGGCAATGAAAGCTCTGCTCGATCTATTCAAGCAAGTCCAACAGGAAGAAGTTTTCGACGCGATCAAGATCGGTCTGGCCTCGCCGGACAAGATCCGTTCGTGGTCGTTCGGCGAAGTGAAGAAGCCGGAGACCATCAACTACCGTACGTTCAAGCCGGAACGCGATGGTCTGTTCTGCGCGAAGATCTTCGGGCCGATCAAGGACTACGAGTGCCTGTGCGGCAAGTACAAGCGCCTGAAGCACCGCGGCGTGATCTGCGAGAAGTGCGGCGTCGAAGTGACGCTGGCGAAGGTGCGTCGCGAACGCATGGGCCACATCGAGCTGGCCTCGCCGGTCGCGCACATCTGGTTCCTGAAGTCGCTGCCGTCGCGTCTGGGCATGGTGCTCGACATGACGCTGCGCGACATCGAACGCGTGCTGTACTTCGAAGCGTACGTGGTGATCGAACCGGGCATGACGCCGCTGAAGGCGCGGCAGATCATGACCGAAGAGGATTACTACAACAAGGTCGAGGAATACGGCGACGAATTCCGTGCCGAGATGGGCGCGGAAGGCGTGCGTGAGTTGCTGCGCGCGATCAACATCGACGAGCAGGTCGAGACGCTGCGCACCGAGCTGAAGAACACCGGCTCGGAAGCGAAGATCAAGAAGTACGCGAAGCGCCTGAAGGTCCTCGAGGCATTCCAGCGCTCGGGCATCAAGCCCGAGTGGATGATCCTCGAAGTGCTGCCGGTGCTGCCGCCGGAACTGCGTCCGCTCGTGCCGCTGGACGGCGGCCGTTTCGCGACGTCGGACCTGAACGACCTGTATCGCCGCGTGATCAACCGTAACAACCGGTTGAAGCGTCTGCTCGAGCTGAAGGCGCCTGAAATCATCGTCCGCAACGAAAAGCGGATGCTGCAGGAAGCCGTCGACTCGCTGCTCGACAACGGCCGTCGCGGCAAGGCGATGACGGGCGCGAACAAGCGTCCGCTGAAGTCGCTCGCCGACATGATCAAGGGTAAGGGCGGTCGCTTCCGTCAGAACCTGCTGGGCAAGCGCGTCGACTACTCGGGCCGTTCGGTCATCGTGGTCGGCCCGACGCTGAAGCTGCACCAGTGCGGTCTGCCGAAGCTGATGGCGCTCGAACTGTTCAAGCCGTTCATCTTCAACAAGCTGGAAGTGATGGGCGTCGCGACGACCATCAAGGCTGCGAAGAAGGAAGTCGAGAACCAGACGCCGGTCGTGTGGGACATCCTCGAAGAGGTGATCCGCGAGCATCCGGTGATGCTGAACCGTGCGCCGACGCTGCACCGTCTCGGTATCCAGGCGTTCGAGCCGGTGCTGATCGAAGGCAAGGCGATCCAGCTGCACCCGCTCGTCTGCGCGGCGTTCAACGCCGACTTCGACGGTGACCAGATGGCCGTTCACGTGCCGCTGTCGCTCGAAGCGCAGATGGAAGCGCGCACGCTGATGCTGGCGTCGAACAACGTGCTGTTCCCGGCCAACGGCGATCCGTCGATCGTGCCGTCGCAGGATATCGTGCTGGGTCTGTACTACGCGACCCGCGAAGCGGTCAACGCGAAGGGCGAAGGCCTCTCGTTCACCGGCGTGTCGGAAGTGATCCGCGCGTACGAGAACAAGGAAGTCGAGCTCGCATCGCGCGTGAACGTGCGGATCACCGAAATGGTCCGCAACGAGGACACGTCGGAAGGCGCGCCGCAATTCGTGCCGAAGATCTCGCTGTACGCGACGACCGTCGGCCGCGCGATCCTGTCGGAGATCCTGCCGCACGGCCTGCCGTTCTCGGTGCTGAACAAGCCGCTGAAGAAGAAGGAAATCTCGCGCCTGATCAACACCGCGTTCCGCAAGTGCGGTCTGCGTGCGACGGTCGTGTTCGCCGACCAGCTGATGCAGTCGGGTTTCCGTCTCGCGACGCGTGCCGGTATTTCGATCTGCGTGGACGACATGCTCGTGCCGCCGCAGAAGGAAACGATCGTCGGCGACGCCGCGAAGAAGGTGAAGGAGTACGACCGTCAGTACATGTCGGGTCTCGTCACCGCGCAGGAACGCTACAACAACGTGGTCGACATCTGGTCGGCAACGTCGGAAGCGGTCGGCAAGGCGATGATGGAGCAGCTGTCGACGGAGCCGGTGATCGACCGCGACGGCAACGAGACGCGCCAGGAGTCGTTCAACTCGATCTACATGATGGCCGACTCGGGCGCCCGGGGTTCGGCGGTGCAGATTCGTCAGCTGGCCGGTATGCGTGGCCTGATGGCGAAGCCGGACGGCTCCATTATCGAGACGCCGATTACCGCGAACTTCCGCGAAGGCCTGAACGTGCTGCAGTACTTCATCTCGACCCACGGTGCACGTAAGGGTCTGGCTGATACGGCACTGAAGACCGCGAACTCGGGTTACCTGACGCGTCGTCTCGTCGACGTCACGCAGGATCTGGTGGTGGTCGAGGACGATTGCGGCACGTCGAACGGCGTCGCGATGAAGGCGCTGGTCGAAGGCGGTGAAGTCGTCGAAGCGCTGCGCGACCGTATCCTCGGCCGCGTCGCGGTGGCGGACGTCGTCAATCCGGAAACGCAGGAAACGCTGTACGAATCGGGCACGCTGCTCGACGAAACGGCGGTCGAGGAAATCGAACGCCTCGGCATCGACGAAGTGCGCGTGCGCACGCCGCTGACCTGCGAAACGCGCTACGGTCTGTGCGCGGCCTGCTACGGCCGCGACCTCGGCCGCGGCTCGCTGGTGAACGTCGGCGAAGCAGTCGGCGTGATCGCGGCACAGTCGATCGGCGAACCGGGCACGCAGCTGACGATGCGTACGTTCCACATCGGTGGTGCGGCATCGCGTGCGGCAGTGGCGTCGTCGGTCGAAGCGAAGAGCAACGGTATCGTGCGTTTCACGGCGACGATGCGCTACGTGACGAACGCGAAGGGCGAGCAGATCGTCATTTCGCGCTCGGGCGAGGCGCTGATCACCGACGATATCGGCCGCGAGCGCGAACGTCACAAGATCCCGTACGGCGCGACGCTGCTGCAGCTCGACGGTGCGACGATCAAGGCCGGCACGCAGCTGGCGACGTGGGACCCGATGACGCGTCCGATCATCACCGAGTACGGTGGTACGGTGAAGTTCGAGAACGTCGAGGAAGGCGTGACCGTCGCGAAGCAGATCGACGACGTGACCGGTCTGTCGACGCTGGTCGTGATCGACGTGAAGCGCCGCGGTTCGCAGGCGTCGAAGAGCGTGCGTCCGCAGGTGAAGTTGCTCGACGCGAACGGCGAGGAAGTGAAGATCCCGGGCACGGAGCACGCGGTGCAGATCGGCTTCCAGGTCGGCGCACTGATCACCGTGAAGGACGGTCAGCAAGTGCAGGTGGGTGAAGTGCTCGCACGTATCCCGACCGAAGCGCAGAAGACGCGTGACATTACCGGCGGTCTGCCGCGGGTGGCGGAACTGTTCGAAGCGCGTTCGCCGAAGGATGCGGGCATTCTCGCGGAAGTCACCGGCACGACGTCGTTCGGCAAGGACACGAAGGGCAAGCAGCGTCTCGTCATCACGGACCTCGAAGGCAATCAGCACGAGTTCCTGATCGCGAAGGAAAAGCAGGTGCTGGTCCACGATGCTCAGGTCGTCAACAAGGGCGAAATGATCGTGGACGGCCCGGCCGATCCGCACGACATCCTGCGTCTGCAGGGTATCGAGGCGCTGTCGCGCTACATCGTCGACGAAGTGCAGGACGTGTACCGTCTGCAGGGCGTGAAGATCAACGACAAGCACATCGAGGTGATCGTTCGCCAGATGCTGCGTCGTGTGCAGATCACCGACAACGGCGATACGCGCTTCATCCCGGGCGAACAGGTCGAGCGTTCCGACATGCTGGACGAGAACGATCGCATGATCGCCGAGGGCAAGCGCCCGGCTTCGTACGACAACGTGCTGCTCGGTATCACGAAGGCGTCGCTGTCGACCGACTCGTTCATCTCCGCGGCATCGTTCCAGGAAACGACCCGCGTGCTGACCGAAGCGGCGATCATGGGCAAGCGCGACGATCTGCGCGGCCTGAAGGAAAACGTGATCGTCGGCCGTCTGATTCCGGCCGGTACGGGTCTCGCGTTCCACAAGGCACGCAAGGCGAAGGAGATGTCCGACCGCGAGCGTTTCGACCAGATCGCAGCGGAAGAGGCATTCGACTTCGGCACGCCGAGCGCGCCCGCGGAAGAGCCGCAACACCCGGCAGCCGAATAAGCGCGGGGCGGCGCGAGCCGCTTCCCGTTGCCTTATTCGCTGTCGTCGAAACCGCCCGGTCCGCCGGGCGGTTTTTTTTGTCCGTCGTCCACGCGCATGACGGGCTTGCCGCACGATCGGGCAGGCCCGTCATGCGCGCGCGTGAACCCGTCCGATTGGCCGACGTTGCACGATACGCCGTGCGTTGTGCGGGCGGGTTGTTAAAATTGCGGTCATCCTTCCGCCGTCCTATTTCTCATTCATGTCCCGCGCCCTCGAAATCCTCGACGAAGTCTTCGGTTATTCCGCCTTTCGCGGCCAGCAGGGCGAGATCGTCGAACACGTCGCCGGCGGCGGCGATTGCCTCGTGCTGATGCCGACGGGCGGCGGCAAGTCGCTGTGCTACCAGATTCCCGCGCTGCTGCGCCGCGAGGCCGGGCAGGGCGCCGGCATCGTCGTGTCGCCGCTGATCGCGCTGATGCAGGACCAGGTCGCCGCGCTGCGCGAAGTCGGCGTGCGCGCCGCGTACCTGAACTCGACGCTGTCCGGCGCCGAGGCCGCCGCGACCGAGCGCGCGCTGCGCGAAGGCGAGATCGATCTGCTGTACGTCGCGCCGGAGCGTCTGATGACCGGCCGCTTCCTCGAGCTGCTCGAGCGCGCGAGGATCGGCCTGTTCGCGATCGACGAGGCGCACTGCGTGTCGCAGTGGGGGCACGACTTCCGGCCTGAATACATCCAGCTGTCGGTGCTGCACGAGCGTTTCCCGTCGGTGCCGCGCATCGCGCTGACGGCCACCGCCGACGCGATCACGCGCGACGAGATCATCCATCGTCTCGCGCTCGACGATGCGCGCGTGTTCGTGTCGAGCTTCGACCGGCCGAACATCCGCTACCGGATCGTCGAAAAGGACAACGCGCGCGCGCAGCTGCTCGACTTCATCCGCGCCGAACACACGAACGCGGACGGCACGACCGACGCGGGCGTCGTCTACTGCCTGTCGCGTCGCAAGGTCGAGGAGACGGCCGAATGGCTGAAGGCGCAAGGCGTGCGCGCGCTGCCGTATCACGCGGGGATGGAGTTCGAGGTGCGGCAAAAGCACCAGGAAATGTTCCAGCGCGAAGAAGGTGTCGTGATGTGCGCGACGATCGCGTTCGGCATGGGCATCGACAAGCCCGACGTGCGCTTCGTCGCGCACCTCGATTTGCCGAAGAGCGTCGAGGGCTATTACCAGGAAACCGGCCGCGCCGGGCGCGACGGTTTGCCGGCGAACGCGTGGATGGCGTACGGCCTCGGCGACGTCGTGCAGCAGCGCAAGATGATCGACGAATCCGATGCGGACGACGCGCACAAGCGCGTGCAAACGTCGAAGCTCGACGCGCTGCTCGGGCTGTGCGAGACGATCTCGTGCCGGCGCGTGCGTTTGCTGAATTACTTCGGCGAGGCGAGCGAGCCGTGTGGCAACTGCGATACCTGTCTCGAGCCGCCCGATTCGTGGGATGCGACGCGCGAGGCGCAGATGGCGCTGTCGTGCGTGTTCCGCGCGCAGCGTGCGAGCGGCTTCAATTTCGGCGCGAGCCATCTGATCGAGATCCTGCGCGGCGCGCGCACCGAGAAGGTCCTGCAGCGCGGCCATGATCAATTGAGCACCTTCGGGATCGGCGCGGCGCTGTCTGAGCCCGAGTGGCGCGCGATTTTCCGGCAACTGGTCGCGTACGGCTATCTGGCCGTCGATCACGGGGGCTTCGGCGCGCTCGTGCTGACCGAGGCCGCGAAGCCGGTGCTGAAGAACGAGGAGAAGGTGACGCTGCGCCGCTACGTGAAGCCGCAGCGCTCCTCGCGCCAGTCGTCCAGCCGCAGCGGCACGCGCGTCGACCCGACGGCCGGCATGGGCGCGCGCGAGCGGGCACGCTGGGACGCGCTGCGCGCATGGCGCGCGGAAACCGCGAAGTCAGACGGCGTGCCGGCGTATGTGATCTTCCACGACGCGACGCTCGCCGAAATCGCGCGCAACGCGCCGGAGACGATCGAAGACCTGCGCCATATCCCCGGCATGGGCGTGCGCAAGCTCGAACGCTTCGGCGACGAGATCATCGACGTCGTCGAATCGGCGTGATCGAGGCGTGACGGCGGCGCGCGGGCAGCACGACCGTGTCCGTCCCGACCGTCGACGTAAACCGGCCGCGCGCCCGGTAAATCACGCAAGCCGTTGACTTAGTTGGTATTTCCGGAATATGATGTTGGGTTCCGGTATTCGGTGGGCCGAGTCGCGTCGAGCGCTGTTCGAAGGTTCGTGCCCGTATCGCCGGTTCGGAAGTCAACTGTGCGCCGATTTTCGCTTTGCCCGAAATCGATGTGCAGATTTTGTTCAATTTCAGGAATAAACAATGCCAACCATCAACCAACTGGTTCGCAAAGGCCGTCAGTCGGAAACGACGAAGAGCAAGAGCCCGGCCCTGCAGGACTGCCCCCAGCGTCGCGGCGTGTGCACCCGTGTGTACACGACGACGCCGAAGAAGCCGAACTCGGCACTCCGTAAGGTTGCCAAGGTTCGTCTGACGAACGGCTTCGAAGTGATTTCGTACATCGGCGGTGAAGGCCACAACCTGCAGGAACACTCGGTTGTGCTGATCCGCGGCGGCCGTGTGAAGGACTTGCCGGGTGTGCGTTACCACATGGTTCGCGGCTCGCTGGATACCCAGGGCGTCAAGGACCGTAAGCAAGCGCGCTCGAAGTACGGCGCGAAGCGTGCAAAGGCTGCCAAGTAAGCAGTTTTTGATCAGGGATCGCCGCAGGGCGGTCAAGGCGGGAGTGCCGGATTGCCGGTGCTGTCGAGTAAGTGGTCACCCGGCCAAGCTGGTTAGTCGTGAAGATGTGATCGGGTTTGTTGGTGGCCGCGGAGCTGGATGCAGCTCCAACTGAACAGGTAAAGGAAGAATCATGCCGCGTCGTCGCGAAGTCCCCAAGCGGGAAGTGTTGCCGGATCCGAAGTTCGGCAACGTTGATGTAGCCAAGTTCATGAACATGCTGATGCTGTCCGGCAAGAAGTCGGTTGCAGAACGCATCGTTTATGGCGCATTCGAACAGATCCAGACCAAGGGTGGCAAGGACCCGCTGGAAGTGTTCACCGTTGCGCTCAACAACGTGAAGCCGGTGGTCGAAGTGAAGAGCCGCCGCGTTGGTGGTGCCAACTATCAAGTTCCGGTCGAAGTGCGCCCGTCGCGTCGTATGGCATTGGCGATGCGCTGGCTGCGTGAGGCTGCGAAGAAGCGCAGCGAGAAGTCGATGGCTCTGCGTCTGGCAGGCGAACTCTCCGAAGCGGCCGAAGGCCGTGGCGGCGCGATGAAGAAGCGCGATGAAGTTCACCGCATGGCAGAAGCCAACCGCGCGTTCTCGCATTTCCGTTTCTAAGCGCCTGGCTGGGCTGTAGCGGAAATAAATTCCGGGCGGGTGCGCTTTTCAGGCGCCTCGCCCGTTTGTGTTGAGGCGTGATGCAGCAGGGCTGCGTCACGTCATCCCAGTAGAGGATCAAAGTGGCTCGCAAGACTCCCATCGAGCGCTACCGCAATATCGGTATTAGCGCTCACATCGACGCCGGCAAGACGACGACGACCGAGCGCATTCTGTTTTACACCGGTGTGAACCACAAGATCGGTGAAGTCCACGACGGCGCAGCAACGATGGACTGGATGGAGCAGGAACAGGAGCGTGGCATCACGATCACGTCCGCTGCAACCACGGCCTTCTGGAAGGGCATGGGCGGCAACTATCCGGAACACCGCATCAACATCATCGACACCCCGGGCCACGTCGACTTCACGATCGAAGTCGAGCGCTCGATGCGCGTGCTCGACGGCGCGTGCATGGTCTACTGCGCAGTGGGCGGCGTGCAGCCGCAGTCGGAAACGGTGTGGCGCCAGGCGAACAAGTACAAGGTGCCCCGTCTCGCGTTCGTCAACAAGATGGACCGTACCGGCGCGAACTTCTTCAAGGTCTACGACCAGCTCCGTCTGCGCCTGAAGGCGAACCCGGTTCCGGTCGTGGTGCCGATCGGCTCGGAAGAAAACTTCAAGGGCGTGGTCGACCTGATCAAGATGAAGGCGATCATTTGGGACGAAGCGTCGCAAGGCACGAAGTTCGACTACGTCGACATCCCGGCCGAGCTCGCGGAAACCTGCAAGGAATGGCGCGAAAAGATGGTCGAAGCGGCTGCTGAAGCCAGCGAAGACCTGATGAACAAGTACCTGGAAGAAGGCGATCTGCCGGAAGCCGACATCATCAAGGCGCTGCGCGACCGTACGATCGCGTGCGAAATCCAGCCGATGCTGTGCGGTACCGCGTTCAAGAACAAGGGCGTGCAGCGCATGCTCGACGCCGTGATCGACTTCCTGCCGTCGCCGGTCGACATTCCGCCGGTCAAGGGCGAACTCGAAAACGGTGAAGCGGCAGAGCGCAAGGCATCGGACGAAGAGAAGTTCTCGTCGCTGGCGTTCAAGATCATGACCGACCCGTTCGTCGGCCAGCTGATCTTCTTCCGTGTGTACTCGGGCGTCGTCAACTCGGGCGACACGCTGCTGAACTCGACCAAGGGCAAGAAGGAACGCCTCGGCCGGATTCTGCAGATGCACGCGAACCAGCGTGAAGAAATCAAGGAAGTTCGCGCCGGCGACATCGCCGCTGCGGTCGGCCTGAAGGAAGCAACCACGGGCGACACGCTGTGCGACCCGGCGAACCCGATCGTTCTCGAACGCATGGTGTTCCCGGAGCCGGTGATTTCGCAGGCCGTCGAGCCGAAGACGAAGGCCGACCAGGAAAAGATGGGCCTCGCGCTGAACCGTCTGGCGCAGGAAGACCCGTCGTTCCGCGTGCAGACCGACGAAGAATCGGGCCAGACCATCATTTCGGGCATGGGCGAGCTCCACCTCGAAATTCTGGTCGACCGGATGAAGCGTGAATTCGGCGTGGAAGCAACCGTCGGCAAGCCGCAGGTTGCATACCGCGAAACGATCCGTTCGACGGCGAAGGACGTCGACGGCAAGTTCGTCAAGCAGTCGGGTGGTCGCGGCCAGTACGGTCACGCGGTCATCACGCTCGAGCCGAACGAGCAGGGCAAGGGCTACGAGTTCTTCGACGAGATCAAGGGTGGTGTGATTCCGCGTGAATACATCCCGGCGGTCGACAAGGGTATCCAGGACACGCTGAAGTCGGGCGTGCTGGCCGGCTTCCCGGTCGTCGACGTGAAGGTTCACCTGACGTTCGGTTCGTACCACGACGTCGACTCGAACGAAAATGCGTTCCGCATGGCCGGTTCGATGGCGTTCAAGGAAGCAATGCGCAAGGCGAACCCGGTCGTCCTCGAGCCGATGATGGCTGTCGAAGTCGAGACGCCGGAAGACTACATGGGCAACGTGATGGGCGACCTGTCGGGCCGTCGCGGTATCGTCCAGGGCATGGAAGACATGGTTGGCGGCGGCAAGATCGTTCGCGCCGAAGTGCCGCTGTCGGAAATGTTCGGTTACTCGACGTCGCTGCGCTCGCTGACGCAAGGTCGCGCAACGTACACGATGGAGTTCAAGCACTACGCCGAAGCTCCGCGCAACGTTGCTGACGCGATCATCAGCGCGAAGTCGAAGTAAATCTGAAGCTACCCAACCGATATTTTTTGAAAGAAGAGAATCATGGCAAAAGAAAAGTTTGAGCGGACCAAGCCGCACGTCAACGTTGGTACGATCGGTCACGTTGACCACGGCAAGACGACGCTGACGGCAGCGATCACGACGGT
>NZ_JQJT01000049.1:0-3860 GCF_000745665.1 Burkholderia sp. WP42
TCGACCGAGCCGAACGTCTCGGCGACCTTGTCGATGCCGCTGTTCACCGCGTCCTCGTTGGTGACGTCCATCGCGACGCCGATCGCCTTGCCGCCTGCCTTGTTGATCTCGTCGGCCACCGCGTTCGCGCCGTCCTGGTTCAGATCTGCGATCGCGACGGCCGCGCCGGCCTTCGCCAGCTCCAGCGCGATTTCTTTGCCGATGCCGCTCGCGGCGCCCGTGACGACTGCGGTCTTGCCATTCAGGTCTGCTGCCATGTCCGTCTCCTTACGTTACCCGTTCGAAAAATCGCGCGCCGCAGCAGCAGCCGTCATAGCCTGTCCGTGCGGGCGAGCCAGCCGCTATTGTGCACGATCGGTCCCGCCGTTCGCGCGCAAAACGCCTAAGCTTAAGGTCGGTTACGACTCGCGGAGGTTGGTATGCACTATCGACGGCTCGGCCGCTCCGGCCTGCAGATCAGCGAACTGTCGCTCGGCTCGTGGGTGACCTACGGCAATCAGGTGGATCAGCGGGCGGCCCGCGAATGTCTCGCAGCGGCGCGCGATGCCGGCGTCAATTTCTTCGACAACGCGGAAGTTTATGCGGGCGGGAAATCCGAGGAGATCATGGGCCAGGCGCTCAAGTCGCTCGGCTGGCCGCGCGTCAGTTACCTCGTGTCGACGAAGTTCTTCTGGGGCCTCGCGGAAGCGCCGAATCAGTACCACACGCTGAACCGCAAGTACCTGCTGAATGCGATCGACGGCTCGCTGCGGCGGCTGCAGCTCGACTACGTCGATCTCGTCTACTGCCATCGGCCGGACCCGAACACGCCGATCGAGGAGACCGTCTGGGCGATGAGCGACATGATCGTGCGCGGCAAGGCGCTGTATTGGGGCACCTCCGAATGGAATGCCGACGACATCCGCGCCGCGTATGAAATCGCCGAGCGCCATCATCTGCACAAGCCGGTGGTCGAGCAACCGCAATACAACCTGTTTCATCGCACGCGGGTCGAGCAGGAATATGCGCGGCTCTACGACGACTGCGGGCTCGGGCTGACGACCTGGAGCCCGCTGGCATCGGGCCTGCTCACCGGCAAGTACCGCAACGGCGTGCCGCCGGGCAGCCGCGCCGAGCTGCACGGCTACGACTGGCTGCGCGAGCGGCTCACGGACCGCGCTCGCAACGAGGTGGTCGAGCGGCTCGGCGACATCGCGGCGGAACTCGGATGCAGCACCGCGCAGCTGGCGATTGCATGGGTGCTCGCGAATCCGCGCGTGAGCTCGGTCATTACGGGGGCGTCGCGGCTCGAGCAAATCGGCGACAACATGCGCGCCGTCGAGGTCGCGACGAAGCTCACGCCGGAGCTCAAGCAACGCATCGACGACGTCGTCGGCGACGCATACGAGTAAGGCGACTCACGTGCAGTCGCGTACAATACGCGGCCGCATCGGCGCGCGACCCGACCGTCGCGCGCGACCGCACGCTTTCATCGATTCATCTCTCGTTCCAGGCAGCTCGTCATGCTCAGCTATCGTCACGGTTTTCACGCAGGCAACCACGCGGACGTGCTCAAGCACACCGTCGTCGTCCAGCTGCTGCGCTATCTGAACAAGAAGGACAAGTCGTACTGGTACGTCGACACCCATGCCGGCGCCGGCGTGTATTCGCTGCGCGACGGCTATGCGGCCAAGACGGGGGAATTCGACACCGGCATCGGCCCGCTGTGGAACGACAAGGGCGTACCGGAGGCGCTGAGCGACTACATCGACGAAGTGCGCGCACTGAACGCCGACGGCGAACTGCACTACTACCCCGGCTCGCCGTATCTCGCGTGGCGACTGATGCGCGACCAGGACCGGATGCGCCTGTTCGAAATGCACACGACGGAGATCGACGTGTTGCGTCACAACTTCCGCGATGCGGGGCGTCGCGCGATGATCTTCGCCGGCGACGGTTTCGAGGGCATCAAGGCGCTGCTGCCGCCGCCGCCGCGACGGGCGCTCGTGTTGATCGATCCGTCCTACGAGGACAAGAAGGACTACGCGCGCACCATCAGCTGCGTGACGGAATGCCTGAAGCGCTTCGCGACCGGTTGTTACGCGATCTGGTACCCGCAGGTTGCGAGAATGGAGTCGCAGCGTTTTCCGGAACAGCTCAAGCGTCTGCAGCCGAACAATTGGCTGCATTTGACGTTGACGGTGTCGAACCCGCCCGCGGACGGACTCGGCCTGTACGGCAGCGGGATGTTCATCCTGAATCCGCCGTACACGCTCGCGCAAAGCATGAAAGAAGTGCTGCCGTATCTCGTCGAACGCCTGGGACAGGACAGTGGCGCGCGGTATCAGATCGAACACCGCGGCAATTGAACGCGTGGGCCGCCCTCAGGGCTGCGGTCTCGGCGCCGGGCGCGGCTGATTCGCCGGCCCGACGTTCCAGCCGGGCACGTTGATATAGGGCGCAACGAATAGCGGCACCGACGAATTCGCGCCTTGTCCTGCCGGCGCGCGTATGCCGGCGGGCTCGACGATCGGCTCCGACGACAGCGGCGCCGTTTGCAGCACCAGGCCACCCTTGCCATCGACGATTCCGCGTTGCGTGTCGAGAATCAACGCCTGGGATGCAGACGAAGCGGCGGCGCCGGCGGCCACCGCATGGATGAGCACCGCAGCGCCCAGACCGAGACGCGCGCGGGAAGCAAGGTGACGCACATCAGGATGCCAGCGCATGATCGTTTTTCCGGTGAAAAGCAGGTCCATACCATAGCGCCCCGCTGACGATTCCGCCAGATCCGCGGCGCAAAAAAGACAAAGCCCCGTCAATACGGGGCTTGCTTTTCATTCGGCGCCACGCGGCACCGGACAACTGCTTCGATTACAGCGAGTAGCCGTTCGTTTCGAGCGAACGGATGCGGCTCTCGAGCTGGACGATGTCCGACGAGGTAGCCAGGTAAGCTTCGCGGCGCTCGCGCTCGGCGGTTTCGAACCAGTTGCTCAGCTTTTCAACGATGTAGGCGATCATGATGTTCTCCAAGGAAGGGGGACCCCTGGCGAATCGAGATTCAGGGATTTCCCGTATAGGGTTATCCCGGATTATAGCGAGGCTGCACCAAGTTGCCAGTGAAATGCGTGCATGGCTGTCATTCCAATTTGGAATGGCACGTGAGGCAACCTTCGTAATGCATTGATTTTTATACGAATTAGCTTCTGGGTCTTTCGCGGCCTGGAAGACATGCACTAATCTGGTTCGCCTACCGGTTCGGCCAGACGCGCCAAAATCGGGCATTCTGGCCGTCCGTCACCGTGACAGTGCGCGGCCAGATCGGCGAGCGTATCGCGCATGTCGGTCAATTCGGCGATGCGTTTGTCGAGCTCGGCCACATGTTCGAGCGCGATCGACTTCACCTCGGCACTGGCCCGCGACCGGTCTTGCCAGAGCGTCAGCAGCTTGCGGATATCCTCGACGAGAAAGCCGAGCCGCCGCGCCTGTCTGATGAAACGCAGTGTATGGATTTCGTCCGGACCGTAGAGCCTGTAACCGGCGTCGCTCCGCTTGCTGGGAGCGAGAAGGCCGACCTGCTCGTAATACCGGATCATCTTTGCGCTGACGCCTGATTCACGCGATGCGTCACCAATATTCATTGCCCCGCCCTGTTTCGATTCAAGGTAACGCCGATGACAGCGACCATCGATCGTATTCCCATCGTATCAAATTGCATGACGGCACTCCGGCGATGGGGAGACAGCGGTTGGCGGGATGATAGTCACTGCCATAATCGCCGTGCGGGGCTGTGGCGCCCAGTAGGAGATCGTTGGCGCGTGGCCGCCGGACATGCATCGCAGATATCGCCAGCTTGATGCATCGCGCGTTCCGGCGATGAG
>NZ_JQJT01000050.1:0-1721 GCF_000745665.1 Burkholderia sp. WP42
ACCGTCGTGATCGCTGCCGTCAGCGTCGTCTTGCCGTGGTCAACGTGACCGATCGTACCAACGTTGACGTGCGGCTTGGTCCGCTCAAACTTTTCCTTGGCCATTTTCAACTCCCGAAAGGAATTTCACATGTTGCGCCGCGCGCAAACAGACACTGACTTTTTACTGCTGGTGCCCATGGGCAGGATCGAACTGCCGACCTCTCCCTTACCAAGGGAGTGCTCTACCACTGAGCCACATGGGCATGTAACGCTTCAACTTCGCGGACTGGAGCGGGTGAAGGGAATCGAACCCTCGTCGTAAGCTTGGAAGGCTTCTGCTCTACCATTGAGCTACACCCGCACGGGCCACTAACGATTCCCTACCGCTCTCTGCGCTGATGTTCTGGTGGAGGAGGTTGGATTCGAACCAACGTAGGCGTAAGCCAACAGATTTACAGTCTGCCCCCTTTAGCCACTCGGGCACCCCTCCGTAGAGAACTGACGATTATGGGGGTGCATCACACTCTTGTCAAGCACATCCGGAAGATTATTTTCATTTTCTTCCAAGGCACCAGACCGACACACCCGACACCCGCACTCGCCCGGCTAAAGGCAAGTTCGAGAGGATCGCCATCGGCGTCCACATCTTCGTCAGACCCCGTCTTCAGCAGCGATTTGCATCTTTGCTGAAAACGAAAGACCGCCATCATACGACCTCCTGCCCGGAATGCCAAGCAGGTAGACGAAAAAATTTCGCAATTTCCATGCCGGGCAATTGGAACGGCGTCGGTTGGAATGTTTGGCGGCGGTTCGGATGTCGTGGAGACGGGCTCGACATAATGCTCTTCGTTGTGCTGGAGCTGGGATCGCAGATCCGCTGTTGCTCGCGCACGCTACGAAGCGCGTGATCTCCGCACGACGGCGGACGCGCTCTTCGTCGGCGATGGCTGGGGCGCGTTATAAGCAGCCCCCCAGTGCCCGTGCAGCCATAGTTGGCTGTATGGCGACCGTTAGGACGGTCGCCATACGCCGATCGAGCTGAAAATGCCTCCGGCTAGGCCACTCCCGGTCGGCGCAATCGAGTAATAGCAGGCGCCCAAGGCACAAAACATCGGCAGCACAACTTCGCCCCGACCTACACGTGCCCACCGTGCACGCTCTTACGCGCCACCCTGGCCGCCCTCAAGTGACGATGTCGTGGACACGCCACCGGGCCGCCCATGCTGCACGGACTGAGACCACCAGGTCGCGGCCGGCCAAGCCCTAAATCTTGACGGAACGGACCGCAGCTGCGGCTCGTCGCCGGAGGGAGATATCGGAAATCGGCCGCAGTTCATTGCAGTACGCGTCCGGATATCGCGGGGTGTGGTGCACCATCGCTGGAAGCGATAGATGTCCAGCGGGCCGATAACCCGTTCGATTTCCGAGGAGCTACCGACCGCCCGAGGGACGCACTCAAGCGGCACCATGCTCTGGCGGGCAGCACAAGATTAACCCGCAGTTCGGACTGCCGAAGTGACTATAGGGAGCAGGTACCCGGGAGGGTGTACTGCTTAGCGCTGTGCCTACAGGCATCCGTTCTCGGCCTGTCGATGCGTCGTCCGCTGGGGCGGCTGATCGATATATGTAGGCAGGGGACCTCGGGCGACACGCTGGCAGCAGAGCTTACTACCAAGTCACGAAGGCATAAGACTTTTCCGTCGCGCCAATGCAAAAACCCCCGCCTTTCGGGCGGGGGTT
>NZ_JQJT01000051.1:0-1667 GCF_000745665.1 Burkholderia sp. WP42
CCAAAAGCAAAGGAGTGACGGTCGGCTTCACGACCTGAACACCTCCACATCGCCAACACGCCGCCAATTCAGCTGCTTGTTCAGCGTAGCCTTAGGCGGGGGCTGTCTGTATAATCGTCAGCTACCGTCCCTGCGACTTTCTTCTTCTCAGCCTCATGCAATTAACGCCTCCCGCTACACGCGAATCGACTTCACGCTCGGAGCTCGTCGGCAAGATGCTGGCGTTCTTCAAGGAGCGCGGCTACGAAAGCGGCGAGCGTCTGCCATCCGAGCGCGCGCTGGCGGAGCGCTTTGGCGTGGGTCGCAACGCGTTGCGCGAAGCGCTCTCCACGCTGAGCGCGCTGCGGGTCATCGAATCACGTCCGAACTCTGGCATCTATCTGCGCCGCATGTCGACGGACAGCAGCTTCGAGACCATCGTGCTGCTGACGGAGATGGGCTCCGAGCCGTCCATGAAAGAGGTCAAGGAGACGCTCGAGGTCCGCTGGGCGCTGGAGATGCGTGCAGTACAGCTGGCCTGCGAGCGCCGCACGGAAGGAGATCTGGACAGTCTCGCATCGGTAATCGACGCGACCCAGGCGGTGCTGTCGAACAAGGGCAACATCTCGGTGCAGGACACGGCATTCCACATGGCTCTCGCGCGCTGCACCCACAATGAGGTGCTGGTGCGGCTACTCAATTCGTTCTACCGGATTTCGGAAAGCCGCCGCTTTGCGCTGTTCGCCGACCCCGAGCGCGGTGAGATCTCGGCAGTTCAGCACGCAAAGCTCTACGAAGCAGTGAAGAAGCGCGACGTGAAGAAAGCCACTGCATTGATGGAGACGCATTTCTCGCGCGCCGTGGAAGCGTGGAACGAGATTCTCGGCGAGGATCCGCACGCCGAAGCCGAACGGGTGGGAAAAACGAGGTAAGGGCATACGCTCAACATGCGTTACCCGACAGGAGAAAGGTCGGCTCAAATTGGGTGTGCCTGGACAGAGGAAGTACGTAGTCGACAGCGTCTCCTGGTGACAGGTCGCGCCGCCATATGCGCCGGCGCTCGCCTTGTGTCGATAATCGGCAGTTGCAGCGTGGCGACGGGTGCAAAGCCCGCGCAGATCTTTTTTAGCGGTTATTTTTAGACGGATATACCGCGCGCCGCAGTCAAATTCAGCGGCTCGATTAGCCGCGCTGACGCGCCGCTCACGGAAGCCTTTAATCGGTGACGACGGTACCAGCACCGTCACGCACACGCTTTCAGGCGGCATCGAATATCGTGCCCGGTTGCAGGCGTCGCATCTTCTCGTAAAACCCCAAGGGCTAAGTCTGGCAGGCGGTTGTCGCTATAGGCCGAAAGGCGCATTCGGTGAGGCAATTGCGAATTGGCAGCGCCCCCTGCAGTTGGCCGCGTGATTTTGCTGATGGCCTTCAGCCTTCCGCACCACGTTTCGCCTGGCCTCGTCGGGACGGGGGCGACGCGTGGCGTTAGCCAACGTTTCCGTATTCGTGTCGAAGAATGAAGAGTGCCCGAATTCGAGCGCACCGTCTTCGCATTACAGCGGTCCAGTGGTAACTAGCACGTAACAGCGATCTACGCTAGGGCCTGTTCACACTATCTGAGCCCATCTACGATGAGCGCGAAATTGATGAAGGCGAGGAACATCGTGTCCAGTTTTTCGAACCGGGAA
>NZ_JQJT01000052.1:0-1436 GCF_000745665.1 Burkholderia sp. WP42
AATTCAAGGGTGTGGCGCGAGCTCCTTCGGGAGCGAAGCAATTGGAAGTGGTTCCAAGAAAAGCCTCTAAGCTTCAGTCTAACGATGACCGTACCGCAAACCGACACAGGTGGGCGAGATGAGTATTCTAAGGCGCTTGAGAGAACTCGGGAGAAGGAACTCGGCAAATTGGTACCGTAACTTCGGGATAAGGTACGCCCTTGTAGCTTGACTGGCCTGCGCCAGGAGGGTGAAGGGGTTGCAATAAACTGGTGGCTGCGACTGTTTAATAAAAACACAGCACTCTGCAAACACGAAAGTGGACGTATAGGGTGTGACGCCTGCCCGGTGCCGGAAGATTAAATGATGGGGTGCAAGCTCTTGATTGAAGTCCCGGTAAACGGCGGCCGTAACTATAACGGTCCTAAGGTAGCGAAATTCCTTGTCGGGTAAGTTCCGACCTGCACGAATGGCGTAACGATGGCCACACTGTCTCCTCCCGAGACTCAGCGAAGTTGAAGTGTTTGTGATGATGCAATCTACCCGCGGCTAGACGGAAAGACCCCATGAACCTTTACTGTAGCTTTGCATTGGACTTTGAACCGATCTGTGTAGGATAGGTGGGAGGCTATGAAACCGGAACGCTAGTTTCGGTGGAGCCGTCCTTGAAATACCACCCTGGTTTGTTTGAGGTTCTAACCTTGGCCCGTGATCCGGGTCGGGGACAGTGCATGGTAGGCAGTTTGACTGGGGCGGTCTCCTCCCAAAGCGTAACGGAGGAGTACGAAGGTACGCTAGGTACGGTCGGAAATCGTGCTGATAGTGCAATGGCATAAGCGTGCTTAACTGCGAGACCGACAAGTCGAGCAGGTGCGAAAGCAGGTCATAGTGATCCGGTGGTTCTGTATGGAAGGGCCATCGCTCAACGGATAAAAGGTACTCTGGGGATAACAGGCTGATACCGCCCAAGAGTTCATATCGACGGCGGTGTTTGGCACCTCGATGTCGGCTCATCTCATCCTGGGGCTGTAGCCGGTCCCAAGGGTATGGCTGTTCGCCATTTAAAGAGGTACGTGAGCTGGGTTTAAAACGTCGTGAGACAGTTTGGTCCCTATCTGCCGTGGGCGTTGGATATTTGAAGGGGGCTGCTCCTAGTACGAGAGGACCGGAGTGGACGAACCTCTGGTGTACCGGTTGTCACGCCAGTGGCATCGCCGGGTAGCTATGTTCGGAAGAGATAACCGCTGAAAGCATCTAAGCGGGAAACTCGCCTTAAGATGAGATATCCCTGGGGACTAGATCCCCTTGAAGGGTCGTTCGAGACCAGGACGTTGATAGGTCAGGTGTGTAAGCGCAGTAATGCGTTCAGCTAACTGATACTAATTGCCCGTAAGGCTTGATCCTATAACAAGTCTGCCTTGTAGATCGGCGCCGTGCGAAAGCACTGGCCGCGATCC